>CAYMTB010000017.1:0-25235 GCA_964393225.1 uncultured Syntrophorhabdaceae bacterium | reverse complement strand
ATGGAGTAGTCCGGCAGGAAGGCATTGCACGACTTACCCACGTTGACCTGTTTTCGTCTATATATGTTATGAGGTCCTTCCTGCTAAAAGCATTGAATAGTTTGATGAGTGCCGAGGCGTTAACCTTTACCGTCTTTTCCCTTCCGCCCTTGCTTAGCAGGTTGTTGAAGTGGGTATTGACATGCCCTGTGGTAATCTGGTTAATACGTTTAACATCGGTCAATACCGTATCTTTGAAATGATTAATGATCCCCGCATACCTTTCAAGTGTTTCATAACTGTGGATATAAGGGGTATATCCCTCGTTTCTGGTTACTGCCCGCCTTGATACGCCGATACCTTCCCGGAAAAATGTGATTGTCTTACCGATGGCGTAGACTAAACCGCTTCGGAAATTAACATCAGGAACTTTAGGCCTTTCAAAAGGTCTCCCGGATTCATCCTGATGCCCGTCGAGCCTGGGTCCATCAGGTTTGTCGTACAGCTTTACACACCTAATCATCGATTACCTCCATCCTGATTTTATTTGGCGAACCATCTACACGACATAACCATCCTGGGATGTTGTCATCTATGTAAGCCACGAGATTATGCCTGCTTAATAGTTCGAAGAACTTTTTGAGGGCAGCCGCATTGGTTAATATGGCATCTTTTTTAGCCCCATTGTTTATAAGAATATTGAAGTAGTCGCTGACATGCTTTGGGGTAATATGGTTAATACGTTTAACATCGGTCAACACCGTGTCCTTGAAACGGTTGATGATTTCTTTATACTTCACGACAATATTTTTTTCGTTGATATAGGCGGTGTAATGCCGGGGATGCCTTGGCATCTTTACCTCTGAATGAAGGTATCTGATTGTCTTCGCAACCGCATAGCGTAGATGGCTTCGGTAACCTACCTCGGGAACAATAGGTTTCTCATACCTCTCGGGTATCTTAAGCCTTGGTCCATCCGGGTTATCATATAATCTCATGCATCTAATCATTGTTTACCTCCGTTATTTTATCTATCCTTTTATTAATTCCCGAGTAATCAATTCGACCCCTTATCCCTTTGATATAAAAACCTCCCCTTCAGCTTTTGATAATACCCTTGCGAATCGTGATATCTGTGCCCGTGTTTCCGGTTTTACGCTTGCCTTTTTAATACTTTTCATGTTTCCTCCAATCTTGATAGTATCGTTATGATTACTAAGCTTCTGATATTGCTATGATTAACCTGCATTAAATATTATATTACCGCCTCTTATTCTGTTATATTTGCGCAATTCTTCCACCTGATAGAGGTTAAGTTTTTCCAAACAGCCCTAAACTAGGCCACAGTTGCTCGCTTCCCTCCGCGCATAAAAAACCGTCCCGCGAGTCATGGACAGTGCGCATAAAATTGTTTTTTAAATTGGAGGGGCCGTATTGTATCCTCGGGGGTTTTGTTGGTTGATTAATTTTGATATATGATTGTTTTTACTGCTTATTACTGCTTGTTAGTTTTCTTTTTAGGGGGGCTTTTTAAGGGGACATCTTTTTGCCTTGCTGCCCAAATGGAGGGATTTAGGTCCGCATAATGACAATATTCTTGTCCCCAACACAAATTATTAAATTGGTAAAACTTTTTTCGGTTTCCATACTAATGATTATCTGTATATGTATTACTTCCTGGGCATCGCTGTAAACCCCGAACGGTTCGTTTCCGTATGCCAAAAATGAAATTTATTTTTATTATTTTTCTTGCTACTTTTTCAGTAATACATCAGCAGGACAGAATGTTTTTTACCGTGTTCAATCTAGCTAATGATTAAAGCATGATATTTTATTCTAAAAATTGGGCAAGACGAATTTTATTAAATTTTCTGATTAAATGAATTTCTTTAAATGACCCTGCATCGTTCTAATATAGCCTCCTTCTTTTTCTCGAATTCCTCCTTCCAGGTTAAATTATTTTACAAATATGACACCGCTTTTGTGCTGAGTTTTCAAACGTACTTTCCAGTGTCAATGACACCGCTTTTGTGCTGAGTTTTCAAACGTACTTTCCAGTGTCAATGACACTATTTTGGTGTCGAGTTTTCAAACACACTTTCCAGTGTCAAAAAATCCCCCTACCGAGAGGAGGGATAAGTACCCAATCTCGTAATGGTGTTCCTGACCTGATCTGTCTCCGTTACAATTATTTTACGGCGGCCTGCCGGAAATGCCACTACAAATACTATATTCTCAAGTAGTTTCAATCTATTTTTGAGTTTATTCTTTTCGATTTCGCCATCATTATTGGTTTGATCGAATTTTGATTTGACCTGCAACTAAATAGATTCAGGCAAATATAATGCTAAAAATTAGCTATTGAAAGAGAGCACAATGCAGACGTCAGTGAGACGCGCTTGGTACGGCTTAGCTGCACGCAATAGTTAGACTCAAATATAAAAATACAATTGATCTAAAATCAGGATCATTTGGACAGCCCTTATCTTGCTATAATCTTCGGCTTTTGCAACGCCGTGACTCGACGTGTGCCTTGACAAAGCAATGTTACCTGTTTCAAGATCGAATTGCGGAAATATGACATCTTTCAAATAATGCAGGAAGTCTCGCGGGAAAAACAAAGATACTTCTGAGCCGGTCTTAATCTTGCCTTTGTCAAAGATATGGTTGATCAAGTCGGGGATGCGGACATCCTTTCCTTTTCCGGTTTCTTCAAAATAATGAAGCCGGATGATTCCCTCGATCTCAGTTAAAAGGATCTTAATGGAAGCAATAAATCCTTTTTCGTCATTACTAAGATAGGACTGAATTCCTGACTCTAAAATGGCTCGTTTGTCTGAAAAGATGCCTTTATTCCACCACTTGCTAACGATATGTTCTATTCGGTTTTTGTTGAGCTTAGTTACTATTTCTTGAACCTTTGCGCGTGGATCGGGGAGGTTCTTGTATGCTTCGCTCAGGGCTTTGAACTCCGATGCAAATATTTCGATGAATGGAAACCATCCATCTTTCAGCAGCATCTCAAAATGGGGTTTTGACTCAAGAACGTCGTATACATATTGGAATGATAAATACCTATAGAGGGCACCCAACTCCGTTTCCATTGCCGCTATGTTGAGCGGTTCTTCTCTGTGGAGGTCAAAGAACAGCCCAAACTTCCAGCCGACCTTGAAACAATATATGACCTTATCAGTATCTTTAATGTTGATGCCTTCGAAGCTCATTCGCTGGATGTCTGCGATATCGTTGGTTGTGACTATTTCTCCTTTCTGAAAAGCTCTCTTTGTCATCATCATAACTTTGACGGGCACATCATTAAGATAGAGGTCCGCAGACAAGCCCTCGTGGATTAACACAAGGAATTGAAAAACGTGGCCTACAAGGATATCTTTCAAGAAAATAGCCGATATTTGATCTATGTAAGTGTAAAACAGTGCCGTATCGGAAACCATAGACCCGCGGGTCTGGATTTTTGCCATCTCGCCTGACTGGACGGTCTCTACAGCAAAGCCTATCAGATTCTCGACGGTGGGGAAGTGAATTTTGCTCAGCTTTCTGAATGGCAACTGAGGATTACTATGCGTCTTTTGCACCCATTTTTTTTTGCACCGTTTTTTTGACATCATCTCATTCCTATGGGTCTAACACAGAGATCGGCGACGTAGCCCGCTTTTCTGACACGTTCGCTGCACCGGCTTGTTCGGCAAGTCTTTGCCTCTACCTGCTTCTCCATAATTTTGTTTATTATATCTTCTATTCCGTTTTTTGTCTTTATTTCTATCTGAAATTTTAATAAGAGGAAAACCTACCATTTTCAAGAACCTTCCTTTTTGACTTCCTGTACTCAAATAAAGACATTTTTAAAAAGGCTTCCAAGATTATATTCACAGTGAATATAAATAATACATGATTGTTCAAACCAAAGCCTGTATTGACTTTGCGGGGATTCTAAATTTTGCAGCAACAGTTGCTGCAACGTTACAGACACTGTGTCTGCAAAAGTTTAATTTTTGAAGATTTACGACTGTTTATCATTTTATTGGTTCCAACAACGAAATCAGCCGCGGCCGTAAGACGTCCGCTTGATTCGTTAGGCAAATACTTCATCCAAATTCACCGATTGAGCCACAATATCTACATGATCAGTTTCCAAAAGGTGCTTGGTGATACAGCATTTTTTGAACTTCTTCCCGCTTCCGCAAAAACATGGTTCATTTCTGCCCATTCTTCTGAAGTCCTGATTCTTGATGATTTTCTTGCTAAATTCAAGTTTACCGAAATGAAGTAGTTCCATTTTTCTCAACCTTATTAGCTCGGACAAAAACCGAATGGCTTTGAATTGATCGCCATCGTCGTCGTATTTGACAACACAACGTTTATCTTCCGGATGCAAAACCATTGCTACATGATCCATTTCGGTTATATTCTGTGCAATTCCGTGAGCCACTTGGCCCCAGTAAAGTTCCCCCACAGTGTGCGGACAATCAAAAGAGTCTATGTCTTTGCCACAAATGCTGCATTTGAACCAGTCTACGACGATACCCACGCTAAAGAAGACGTTGTAAGGATATAACTTTTCTAATTCAACTAGCTGATTTTCAAAAAAATCTAGAAGGTGACTTTGGGGGCAACCAGACAGACTCTTGGTTTGACCCAGAAAGTTTATGGCGTCTTGCAGAGAATGCCATGAAGAGGAGAACTCCGATTTGAGGATTTTCGACCATACTTCGGAATAGGCAGCCAACATGTCCGTGAGTCTGTTCATTACGTAGAATTCGTTAAGCACCCTCTCAACATCCTGAGGTGATTTCTCTTTGGCAACAAGCAATCTATCGCTTGACTCTTTTATGGTTTGATTGGCGTCTGCGAAATCCAGGTTGTTTAGAGATACCAGCAAGCCCCTGATTAAAGGCTGTATCTCCGAGTAAATGGATGTTGCTTCGGGCGTGGTAAACAAATTATTTGTCCATGAACTTATTCAGGTCAAACTTCTTTATAGCTTTTTCTAACTCATCAACATCTCCCTCGAAGCGGAAGGATTTGACAATGCCATCATGTTTATCTTCGTAGACTGCTTCCATATGAACTCGTGGTTTCTCTCCACGCAAAGCGCCTCTAATCCTGTCATAAAGATAGCTGGCAACGAGGTTAAGATAGATTGGGAGAGCCACATTGCTGGCGAGAAAAGCTAGGGGGAGCCACAAATCGGAAGAGCGTAGTACCAGTTTTCCATCTGATTTTGGTAATTCGATGGTGAGTTCTGGTTTAGTCTGGTGTAACCACTTTGCGAAGTTGCCTCCATCGGCTTTCATGACAAAGCCCTTGCATTCACGGTATTGTTCAGGAACGAATGATATGTCAGCAGAGGATGACTCAAGAAATGCACGGTATTTGCTGCCATCGTCAACTATAATGACTTCACAAGTCTCCTTGTCATCAAAGAAGCTCATAATTGTATTCTCCATCACCTTGTTAGGCACTCTTCTTGTGCATAAGCGTGGACAGCGCCTTGATCAGTTCTGCCTCATCTTTCAGGGCTTGCGACAATCTCTCGGAGAGTTCACCCAAAACGACTCGGATGCTTCCCGCCAATTCCAAACATTGCTCATCCTTTAGGGTATGAACACCTTCGCTCAAAGCACTATGTAAAAGTAAAATCGGGCTATGACCATTAATTAGCAGACTTTCCGGCAAGGCGTCTTTGGCCGTTTGGAGCGCTTTGCTGAACTGCGTTTCTTTTATGGCCTCGCGCAGGACTTCAAGTTTTTCTTTGGGTGCTCCGATTTTCTCAGAGACTTTGATTATCTCCTCCAAGATTCTGTTCTTTTGTCTTTCAACAACTCGTCGGTAATAGATAAACGCGCCAACCCCCAACCCTTGATTTTCGCAACGTCTTCCCTTCAAGAACTCATCCCTATCGGGACCGATGAGCTTTATCAGCTTGGGTGGCACTGGCGGACCGTAGGTTGGCAGTTCACCGAACTTGTAACACTCACCCTCGGGCTTAGCCTGATTATCAACCTTAGCCGCAAGAGAAAACGTTTTCTGAACGCTCTGACAATTCGAGCAGCGATAGGTCACATAGAAGAACTCGTAGTCGTTGATTCCTAATTGCCTGCCTCCATCCTTAACACATCTGAAAAAGCGAATTCCGTTACAACTTTCATGCTCACAATGCAGCTGGATCTCGGGTGTCCTCATGTCGTTGTGGCCGTACCCGCCACTAGTAGACCATTGACACAGATCAGAAATATGAATGAGCTGGTTCGGCGGCGTGCTCTCTAAGAACTCTGCGATGGTCTGGTATCGTATCTCCTCTTTTATTTCTTCATTCGGCCTGTCAGTCAAGACTTCACTCCTTTCTTATTAAGGCTAACGCCGGCGTCAGCGAGAGGCCTGATTTTAGGCCGATTCGCTGCACGAAGTTGTTGGGCTCATCATCGTCATCCAAGAGCAAACTCACCTTGCAGATATTCAAGTGTCCTGGTGTCTCTGAGCTTGCAGACAATGTTTTGATTTGCAAAAGCCCCTTTAAACGTTTTGGACTCTTCACGCGTGAAGGCCTTGAGCCAACTGACGCCTACAGCCCACTCGCATTTTTCTGGTGAGCCCTGATTCTCAGCAGCGTTCTGAACGCGAAGAGAATGCTCCAGTAGTGGCTTGCCATCCTCCTCAACAATAAATTCGTCAACGGGAATGGCCTCTTTGGTAACCTCTCCATAGCCTACGTAACCGATACCTTTCATATAAGCAAAAAACTTGTCGCCAATTTTGAGGTGCTTAAGGGGCCGGGAGTATTTTTCGCCTTGACCCGCTCCGATATACCCATAGCGACGGTTATCATCCCAATTCCGGTGAGGACCTTCCCCAACATTCACAAACCAATAACCAGACCATGGGGCGCGCTTCCGCGACTCTGAACGCTCTACCGTTTCCACTGGGTCTTTGAACCATGCACGCCCTAACAGTTCCATGTTTTCACGGTTAAAAAACGTGAAGAAAACCGCATTTATACTGACCCCGTATTCTTCAGACAGATAGGAGATGATCCGCTCGGATGAGTCGTCCAGACCCGACGCGACAACAACAAGATTGTGGCTCTCGTTAACTGTCTCCGGTATGGCATCACCGAACACGTTTTGAAAGATAGTTGCCACGTTCTTTTGTGCCCACCGCTGTGCAATTTGATCAAGCTCATTGTAACCGAGATCTTTAACCCATGACCCATAGTCCAAAAGCTGAGCAACGACCTCCCGAGGAGTCCTGCCACGCTTAAGCTCTAAAACAACGCAGTTAGCCTCCCTATCTAAACCGAGCAAGTCAATTCGCCCCCCGAAAGGGGTTTGCACCTGTCGGCCTACAATGGCTATGTCTATTCCGAGAATAGAAGAATCAGCAACAATCCAATCCTCCAGTCTCTGCTCGTTATCCAAAGTAGCGGATGGAACCTCTATCAGATTCTGGCCTGCGACCTGCCACAATGCCATTTCAAAGGACATATTTCATCTCCTCATCTCTTACGCCATTTATTTGCCCAACAATTAATATACGACCACCGTATTTTTTTATTTTTTAATATTATACTCTTGCCTATCCATAAAACAATAGCAAAACTTATGAAATATATTGAGAAAATTATCAGAGCAATTAGTAACTGTCTGGCAATATCAGGTTTAAACAACCATCGTTTTTTACGGTATTTTGTCCACTATTGCCAGTTGGCTCCATTTCATGCTCCATGGGATTGAAGAGCCCGACGCCACTGATCCCGCAAAGACAAAAATCCTCTCCGTGAAAATGAAACGATCTGACATCTAATCAGTCATTACGGACCTCTTTGAATATTCAAGAAAATGTCATCAAGCATCTACAGGTCTCCTTCCTGCAGAACCCGACCAAATCCGTTTTCTTCCAAATACCAGTATGTAAAGTGTTTTGATAACCAGCTTGCTGCCTTTTCTTCAGCCAGTGGTCGGTACAGAGAGGTATAAATAATCGGGATGCCAAAGCGGGCTTCTAAAGCATCAAGGGTACCCGAAATGGCGTTGGGGTGAGCCAGTGTACAATACTCCCAACTGTAGTGTGACTTGATATCTTCGTAACTTGCTTCGACCAATAATGCACGCCAGCGATATCGTGCCAACTGTTCACACATCTTGAAAAACCGTGGCCGCTGCTGTATTAACGTTGTTATCAGATCGCTCAGCGATTTTCGTTCCAGAGCAAGTAAGCTTTCCATTCCTTCTATACTGTAATCACCCGTATTAAGTTTCTGCCTTCTATCTTCTCTGATCCAGTTATGAAACCCACTGAAATCGAATGGTGATTTTTCACGAGTGTCGATCAGTACAACTGGTTTGGGAATCTGTCGGGTAATACTGTGGCCATTGCGTTTAACAATTAACCGGCGTGATGGCGGGGCTACAGGATTTGGTCGCTTTATTGGTTCGTAGAGTTCATCCTCATCATAATCTTCTATAACGTTACAAGATGGTGTTTTTGGCATATACCTCCCTTTTTTATCCTCTTGAGTCTATATTTGCACCGTGCAGTCGGTTGCCACGGATGATATATTTCTCATTCCACCCGGCATCATATACGGTGTTGCCGTGAACCCACCCCTTGATGGTGCCATCTCTGTCAAAGATGGCACCATCCTCAGCAACGCGATAGGTATCATATCCAAATATATCGTGCTCGGTGATCTCCGGGGCTTGTAATTCAGGAACCGGTGTCAAAAAGCACAGGGCAATCAAAATGAAGGAAATGGTTACGATACGCTGTGTCATTTTGTTCTGTAACCTCTTCTCTGTCTGAATCCGGACATATTTCCTATCTTCTCACTTTCAGCAAGAGTAAAGAAAGCCATGTGAATAATCTTGTCTTCATGGACAAGGGCAGAGCCGACCTTCTCTTTGCCTTCGAACCGGTAATCCCATCCGAGACCGACTGATTTATGTTTGGTATCTTCACAGGACAGGACATCCTGGAGGAACCCCTTTGCGATGGCAGCAAGGGG
This sequence comes from uncultured Syntrophorhabdaceae bacterium, assembly GCA_964393225.1. Classification (GTDB taxonomy): domain Bacteria; phylum Desulfobacterota; class Syntrophorhabdia; order Syntrophorhabdales; family Syntrophorhabdaceae; genus MWEV01. The sequence continues at coordinate 16,237 of CAYMTB010000017.1, read as the reverse complement.
AACTATGGCCCTTTTCTTCTTGTCGAGAAGCGCCTCCATAGCAAAACTCTTGAGGAGTTTCGGATGGAGCACTGAATAGGCAGAACCGAGGGAGAGGATATCAAACCCCATTAAGGCGCCGTTGATCATGACTATCATCCCTTTCTGGTTGGGCATAAGGGTGATGGCTTTGAGGTAATCATCAAGTTCGTGTTCTTTAGATTCGAAGACATCCTTCATTGAACCGGTATGTGAATGAACTTTCGCATTATCAGACATAGCCTGAATATCATCCCAGACCTCGCTCTGATCAGACATGAACCTGCCTGATTCGCGTACGTTCCTCATGACTGACTGTGCCTTTTTTCTCTTAATATTATATGCCATGATCACATCGGAGTCCCTGAATTCAGATGAAGTATAGGACCACCTACCATGCTCCGTGCAGCTGACTGGGATAACGGTCTCGCTATGGGCGGCAATAAGGACAGTGGTGTTCAATACCCTGTTCTGCTTTGCACCAGCAAGTTCCTCACCATCAAGAAGAAGGACTGCAATGTCAGCTTTGTTGATCACCTTCAATTCTGGAACAGTACCGCCCTCGGTGACCTCGGTGACAGTGAGTGTACCCTTCTCAAGCGCTTCTTTTAAAGTGATGTATGCCGTTCCTCCGTTTCCGTTCATATATAACGGTACTATGGCAAGATTCTTATGAACTTGCATCTCACCCGATTCGATGTTCATGATAAAATCTTTTACGTGTCCTTCCATACGGACCCCCTTTACTATGATTTTCTTACTGTCATAGTATACAGGATGGCGGTGACAGCAGTATGTCACCGATAAAAACAGTTTTAAGTTTTAAGTTAAAAATTTTAAGTTAAAGCAGGAAAACAAATAAAAAGGCTTTACGAATGGGTTACTGCTGAGGCTGAGAGCTCCTTCTGGATCTGTTTCCTTAGCCAAACCGGCTTGATGACCTCGACATCGGGAAGCCATGAGTAAATCCAACGCTTTATCTCATTAGTACCTGCAACGGTAAAGGAGAGCTCTACATCCCCATTGGGGAGGATTGTTCTCTTTTCTGAGGAATGCCACTTGTCTTTTCTGAGGATATAATCTGCTATCTCTTTCTTGAACCTGACGGTTACTCTCGTTTCTTTGCCGTCTATGATGCCCCAGGGACTGGAGAGATACGTTTCGAGGTCGAAATCAGGCTGAGAGGTGAAATAGAGATTGCGCTCCTGTATATCGATTATCCTATCAAGGGCGAAACTCCGGATCATCTTTCTCAGGTGACAGAAGCCGACAAGAATCCAGATGCCCTCATAAAGAACGACAACATATGGATCTACCGTGCGTTTTATCACGTCTTTTGAGAGCCGGGCCTTGTAGTTGATATCAATTGATCTCTTTTCTTCAATGCATGGGATAAGTGCTTCCAGAATACTTCCTATTTTGGCGCTGAAGATGGCATCCGGGGACTTTACGATGATCGCCGGTTTACCTTTTTTAATCGGTGTCTTGCCGCCGTAAGTAAACATCCTCATGACAAGCTTCTGAAAATTGTCTTTAAAACTTGCTCCAAGGTGAGATACCGACTCCCCAGCCGCAAGGAGAGTCTGAAACTCTTCATCGGTAAGAATGAGTTTCTTTATCCGGTCACCGTCAGTAAATTTATAACCATTTTTTTCCCTGTCATATTCAATTGGATCAATAATATTTATGAGCTCAAGGTACCGAAAGACAGTTCTTTTTGCAACGTGGAAGCGTTCCATCAGAGAATCTATAGAAGGGAACCGTTTCTGGGCAATAAGGGTATAAATCTCAAGGAGTCTGATAACCTTTTCTGATATTCCGGCAGGGTTGGCTCCACTTTTTACCGGCTTCATAAAAAGGATTGTATCATGATGAATGAAAATTGTTAAGGTAATATCTGTCTTTTTGTGTCTTTTTTGAGATGACTTATTTTTTCTTTTCGGAGAATATATGGTTGAGGAAATAAATTTTGTTTTTCAGGCAAATCTTGCTGGTAAAAGCTGCACGTATAACTAAATAGATTCAGGCAAATTAAATGCTAAGAGAGTACAACTCTGCAAATCAGCCTTCGCGATTAGCGATCGGCTGATTTGCCTTATTAGGCATCTAACCTATATAGCCTACGGCAATTCCTTAGAATTGTCGCTAAATATGGATCAAAGATTTGCGCAGTTCACAAGAATATTATTAATTTCAACAGGAGTGAGTCCATTCATTCGAGCATTGAATGCAATACCAAAATTAGCTGCAAACCGTGAAGGCTGATGCACAAATATTCTGCCGTTAACGAACCGTCGATTAGCGAGTGAAATAACACAATTGGCACGTGCACGTGTAATTCCCACATACAAAAGTCGCGCAGCTTCTTGAACTTGACCTGGAAAAGGAGCGCGATATGGTCCTGGTAACAATTGCTCTTCTAAACCAGGAATGAAAACGACTTTAGCTCCCAATCCCTTCGATGAGTGTAAAGTCATCACTCGAACGCGTCCTGAAGGATCTAAGCCCACTGGTACAGGCTGGTTAAGGCGAGAAAAAATATCAAAAAGGACTTGCCGAGCGTCTTTTTCCGATCTGGACCCAAGAATAGTTTCCAATTCTTCTAATGTCATGCCTGCAGGCAACCGCGTACTCCAAGCCAACCACGAGGTAGCTTACTTTTGAGATAGATGCGTTCCTACTATGGCTCCAATATCGCCAGCGCGTTGCCCGAGAAGGTCTGCCATATTCCAACCAGCCATTGCGTTTATGATAGCCTTGACTTCGTTAATTGCATTATTCTCGCGTGCTGTGAATACAACAGCTGTTGGCCCCGGACCAAATTGGTCTTTGAAATTAAGATTATTGACTAATACTTTTTCTACAAGGCTTACGCATGTTCCAATCCCCACTCTCTTTCGAAGTCCAAGAAGTGTGCGTAATGCCAAATAATCATTGGAGCTATGCAAAATGCGAAGCATGGAATATACAAAACGAGTAATGCTGTCGCTTGCAAGCCCAATGTTTTGTTGAACATCAAGCTGTATTCCAAAATTTCCCATTGCCGCCTGTAATCGATCCAGTTGAGCATGTCTGCTTGATAACAGTATTAGAATATCATCGGGTGCCAAACCTCCGGCAATTAATCCATGTACAGATTGCGCTATAGATTGCGCCTCGATGTTATCATCGGGAAATGAAAGACAAGTAACTGAACCTTGTACTGGTGGTGTACTGCCAGAATAGGCCGAGTGAAGGGCTTTGGGAATGCGATTCGGGGGTGAATTTATTTGTAACAGATTAGAGGCTGCTGCCAGAACAGAAGGTGTACACCGAAAACACAATTGAAGGGCATGTTGTCCAGCGTTGACGTGACGATTAGGGAATGTCTGAATGCCTGTAGGGTAGGCATACCTGAATGAATAAATACTTTGATCATCATCCCCGGAAACAAGAGTAGTAACACCAGACTGCGCAATTTTGTCAATAAACTCGACATCGCAGTTGTTCAAATCTTGGTATTCATCAACTATAAGATGGTCCATCCCTAACAATACACGTGGGTTTAGAAGATTGGCGTTAATGTGATCAACACACTGGCGAATAGCCTCGCCTGGCAAAATGCACGCATATAACTGAGTCCTATGGGAGTGAAACATACGGAATGCAGCTGTTTCGCCTTGTGAAATTGGAGGCGCTGGAGATGAAATGAACGGTGAAGGAGGTGTACCCGTACTCCAAATTGCCTCAAAATGTGTCCGTAGCTCTTTGCATCTTTTGATTGCAAAGCCACATGTGCTCTTAAGTTCTTCATCGAAAATATTCTTTTGTTCCCAGTCATCTAAAACGCGCGGACTTGCAGGATATTGAGTAAGTCTTCCTCCTCTTGCCAAAATGCTGAGCGCAAGTGAGTGAAGTGTAGATACATTGATTTGGTTAGCGGCCGGAACTGCAGCGCAATAATGAAGTATTCCAGCCTTCAAATCGTCTGCAGCTGCACGCGTGAAAGAAACAGCATAAATTCTATTTGGGGGAACTCCCTGGTTTATCAACCAAGCTATACGCTCACCAATAGAAAACGACTTTCCTGTGCCAGGTCCAGCTACAAGACGAATTTGGGGAGAGGTGTCATGCGCAGCAGCACTTTGTACAGCTGTGGCTGAAGCTATTTGTTGCTGGGTAAACGCCATAATAAACCCCCATCGTAATATTCAAGATACAACATTCAAAAATAAGTCTAAAACTGGATTGCCTAACAATTAATATATACGACCACTGTATTTTTCCATTTTTTTAATATTATACTCTCGCCTATTAATAAAACAATAGCAAAACTCATGAAATATATTAAGAATATTATCAGAGTAATTAATAATTGTCTTGTAGCATCAGGTTTAAATGACAATCGTCATTACAGTATTTTGTCCACAATTACCAGTCGTGTTAGTTAACGGAAAAGGGCAACAAGTTGTATCTTTCGGGGAGAAGTTCTTGCCCGCAGGGGTTTCCGTTTTGGGTTGAATGATATTATTATATTTTGTTTTACATGGGTGACATACTGTTGTCACTCTCATCTGCTATACTTATTTATAAAGGAGGGTTATCATGTCACAATATACCTTTAAAATAAATGAGCTGGAAAACCGTACGGTTGATGCCTTTGACCTTGATGAAGCTTTGGAGAAGGCAGGTATTGCAAAATATGATCCTTATGAACTGGTAGAAGGGGATGATTTCAAAAACAAATGTTTCATGGCAGCCATTACTGATGAAATACTATTCGGGTCATGAGAAACAAAGGGGCCATTATGGATGATATGTATCTCAGCAAATCCCTTTTTATACGAGGGCTTCGGTGCCACAAGTCTCTTTATCTTCATAAGCACTACCCCGAACTGAAGGATGAGGTTCCCCCATCACGCGAGGTACTATTCGCAAGCGGTTCTGAGGTCGGCATTATAGCACAGGGGTTATTCCCCGGCGGGCTGAATATACCCTACGACCCCGGTAATTATGAAAGACAGGTGGAACTGACAAGAGAAGCAATAGAAAAAGACATAACCACAATCTACGAAGCCGCTTTCAAGTTCGATAATGTCTTTGTGAAAGTAGACATCCTCCATAAAGGCAAAGACGGATGGGATCTATATGAGGTAAAGAGCTCAACATCAATGAAAGACGTATATATCCCCGATGCTGCCGTTCAGTACTATGTGGTGAAAGGTTCCGGCCTACCGGTCTCAAAAGTATTTCTGGCACATATCAATAACCAGTATGTAAGGGAAGGGGACATTGAAGTTGATAAGCTCTTTACCATCAATGATGTCACTTTGGAAGCCCGGCAGATACAGGATACGATTGAGGGGGAACTGGATACGCAGAAAACCATGCTACGTGGTGATATTCCCCGAATCGACATCGGTCCTTACTGCCATAATCCCTACGACTGTGACTTTATAGGGCACTGCTGGAAACATATCCCTGATGGCTCGGTGTTCAACATCAAAGGGAGCAAGGCATTTCCATTCACACTCTATAACCGAGGCATTATTCATCTCAAGGATGTACCGGTACATATGCTTTCAGCAAATCAGAGACTCCAGGTGGAAGCAACACTGGAAAAGAAAATCGTTATCTCAAAAGAATCAATACAGGATTTCCTCAATTCCCTCTGGTATCCCCTCTATTTTCTCGATTTTGAGACCTTCAGTACACCTATTCCGATATTAGATGGGACAAGACCTTACCAGCAGGTTCCCTACCAGTATTCACTCCACTACCTCGATAATGAAAATGCTACCTTAAAACATCATGAGTATCTTGCAACGCCAAGGATTGATCCGAGAGAGGAGCTCATAAAAAAACTTGTAAGCGAGATACCAGGAAATGCATGCATCCTTGCCTATAACGCAGGCTTCGAGGCCGGAGTATTGCAGGGACTTGCCAAATGGCTTCCCGGTTATAAGTGTGATATCGATGCCATGATTTCCAATCTGAGGGACCTCGCTTCGCCATTCAGAAAAAGAGATTTCTACCATTGGCAGTTTAATGGTTCCTATTCCATCAAGATGGTCCTTCCTGCACTTGTCGCTCATTTAAGCTATAAAGATCTGGAAATACAGAATGGCGACATGGCGATGAATGTATATTACAGAATGCAGGAACTTGACGATCCTCTTGAGATAGAGAAGATACGCAACGCCCTCCTCGAATACTGCACGCTCGATACGCTGGCAATGGTAAGGATATTCGAGAAATTGAAAAAGTTGACCCAAAGAGAATTTTGTTTTTAGAGGTATAACTTTATGAAAAGACAATATACAGCTCACAATGTCCCCTTTGCCCGTTCCTATTGGGTGATACCTGGCAAGCTTCTCGCCGGATACTACCCCGGAGATATTAGCGTCATCGAACGTGAAAGAAAATTGCGGGGACTTCTCCTGGCCGGCATTCGTTTTACGATCAACCTTATGGAAGAGACGGAGCGCAACTGGTATGGAGACCCCTTTGCCCCTTATCATCCACACCTCATAAAATATGCGAATGAGATGAACATGGAGATCACCTGCGTGAGACGTCCCATCCAGGATATGGGTATTCCCACCCGCGAAGAGATGGAAATAATTCTCACCGAAATCGATCTTGCCATAGAGAACAAGAAACCGGTATATGTCCACTGCCTTGGTGGAAAGGGAAGGACTGGCACTGTCGTCGGCTGTTACCTCATACGCCATGGGATTGCCACAAACTCAACGGTTCTTCCGATGATCCATCGCTTACGCCGTCGTGACCCCGAATTCTGTTCTCCTTCACCGGAAAGCACAATTCAGCGGCGCATGGTAAGATCATGGAAGATCTGGGAATAAGGAGAGAATATTGAACGAACTCATACGCTGTTATGAAAATCTCAAAGACCTGATAGGACCAGAGATAGAGCCTTTCGACATAGTAAATACTGTTGATGCCTACAGGATGTACTTTAAACCCGAAAAAGTCAAGATGCTCCTACTTGCCGAATCGCATGTATATACATCGAAGGATGATTTTCAAACCACAATGAATTTGAAGAGATTTAATCTCCAGCAGTCCTACCCGAATGCTTTTGTCCGGTTTGTGTATTGTCTTGGCTACGGTGAAAGCGAGTTGCTTGAAGGTAAGATCGAAAAGAATCACGGAACCCCTGATTTCTGGAAAATATTCTATAGTTGCAGCAATCCCGTTCATTCAAAAGAAAAGTTCTCACCAATATTAAAAACGACGCCAACTGAAGATCGCATTATAAACAAAATAAGACTCCTTGACATACTGAAAAAACAAGGAATCTGGCTTGTTGATGCAAGTATTATCGGTATCAACGGGAAACACAATCCCGGAAACGACAAATATAAAAAAACATTATCGATATGTTGGAAACACTACATCAAGAATGTCATAAGTAAAGCCTGCCCGGAAAACGTTATTTGCATCGGCAAACAAGTCGGTAAGGTGCTTGGTAAGAAAGTACATTCACTTATCAACAAAGAGCCTCTGGTCATTTCGTTACCAAGCGCTCATCTTACCAAAGATAAAAAAATGGATCTTTTTAAAACGATTTATGCGGCAGTGAATGGGAAATGTAACCTTCGAGAAAGTGTAAGCCCGCCAGGGTGTGTTTCTTTTGGCCATCTTCAGCAGTTCGCGAAGGAGACCATGCCTCTAAAGAAAAGGGAGACCATCAGGAGGAAAGCACTTCAGTGGCTCACAACAAAATACGGGAAAATCAATGAAGCAATATATGTTTCAAGATACTACACCCCGGAAATTTCTTTTACAGGTGCTTCCGCGTGGTGGATACAATTACCAAGGAAGCATTATCGTTCCGACACATCGGGGTCTGTACATTTTATTTGCCAGAAAAGTGCCGGTGTAAATGATTTTTATTACTTGCGGGTAACTTGCGAATATCTTCGAACTAACGAGACGAAACTCGCATTTGTTGCTGATAGGGCAAGCATTTTCCTCTCTGCTGAAGCGAGAAGCCTTTTTCAGGATGAAAAAGGGAGTGGCAGGGTTCGATTCAGCCAGTTCCTTGTTAACAAAAGCATCGAAACAGATTGATGAGGGCTCAAACCATGGTCTCAAAATCAAACATTGAACGAATCTTCGGAGGCCTCTGGGGTGCGATTATTGGTGATGCGCTTGGTGTGCCTGTAGAATTCAAAAGCAGGGCAGAGGTAAGGAGAAATCCCGTCGCCACCATGAGAGGCCATGGAACCTTTAACCTCCCTCCGGGATCATGGTCAGATGATAGCTCGCTTATGCTCTGCACCACAGAAAGTCTCCTTGATGGTTTTGATACGAACCACATGGGGCAACTCTTTGTCCGGTGGCTTAATGACGCATACTGGACGCCATGGGGACAGACCTTCGATGTAGGTGGGGCAACTCATGCAGGCATCAAGCGCATGATGAGAGGAATACCCCCGGAAGAGGCAGGAGGAGTAAATGAAGGAGACAACGGGAACGGGTCGCTCATGCGCATATTGCCTGTCGGTATTTATTTTGCTTCATCTCCTGTTCCTGAAATCCTCAATGCTGCACGTAAAACATCTTCCCTTACGCATCGTCATATCCGCTCACAGATAGCCTGTGGTTTCTATTGTCTCATGGTATCGGCGCTATTAAAAGGGGATGATCCGGAAAAAGCATACAATTATGCCATAGGACAAGCACAGGAACGCTACAGTCAACTCCCATATTCCCGCGAACTTGACCATTTCAAGGGCATCCTCTCGGGGAACATTCATCAACTCCCCGAAGAGAATATTCAATCAGGCGGATATGTGATTCATACCCTTGAAGCAAGCATCTGGTGCCTTCTGAATTCGGATACATTTACTGAAGCAGTTCTCAAAGCTGTAAACCTCGGCGATGATACAGATACCACAGGGATCGTCACAGGCGGTCTTGCCGGTATTTATTATGGTATTGAAGCAATCCCGGAAGAGTGGATAAACGCAATAGCGAAAAAAGAGGATATCGAAAAATTATTCAGCAATTTCATCTCTTTATTAACGTCACAAAAAATACCTCATTAGATGATGCCTTTTACGTTGAAGATTGGTAGTTTTTTCAGATTCCAATAAAACCTTGGGGGAAATAAAAAAAAGATTTGTATTTATAAAATCAAAAGGTTAACATTTTGTATACAGTAAAAAAGGCAAAGGGGAGGACAAAAACCGTTCAAAGTTCAACGCTCAATCTTCAGAGTTTGCTGATTGCCATGAGCTAAAAGTTGCACTTAAAAGGGGGAAGGGATGGATTTAGAAGTTATAAAATCGGGGGATAACACTCTGTTCACACTCACGGTAATGCAAAGTATACAGCAACTGCCTCACCATTTTCCACCCAAATTGTCTGTATCCGCAACGGGGGTCATGAAGAGAAGATGAACATGGAAAATCGATTCTTCGAGAAGCCAATCCTGAACTCACCTTACGAATACCCTCACCAACACTGGGAGCTTGATGCTCAAGGTCAGCCGACCCAGCAGATCATCGACAAGCGCCGCCGTGCCGAGTTCATCACGCCCATTCCAAAGCCCAAAAAACGCAAGGGATCGGCTGTCCAACAAGACCAACTTATTTTTGATGAAGGTAAAGGTCTTTCCACGCAAGTGCAGCAATACGACCCCACTCCGATTATCAATGAGTTGCGCCATCAGGTGGACATGTGGCGTAGCCTCCCGAATCCAAAGGATTGGCGGGTCGAGCCAGAAACTGCTCGCCTGCTTCAACACTGGCGGCATCACCGCTTCACCGGCATCCGCCCATTCTTCTGTCAGATCGAAGCGGTTGAAACCGCCATCTGGCTGACCGAGGTAGCACCGAAGTTAGGCAAAACAGGGAGCAGGTTTCTGGAACACATGGCCAACGCCAACAACGATGCCAACCCGGAATTAATGAGACTTGCCTTGAAGCTGGCCACCGGCACAGGCAAGACCACCGTTATGGCCATGCTGATCATCTGGCAGACCATCAATGCAGTGCGCCGGCCCAACAGTAAAAAGTTCACCCGAGGATTTCTTGTTGTAACTCCAGGTCTGACAATCAAGGATCGTCTCCGCGTGCTCCAGCCCAACGATCCGGACAGCTACTACCAGAGTCGTGAACTTATTCCGAGTGATATGCTTCCCGACCTCGAACGCGCCAAGATCGTTATCACCAATTACCACGCCTTTATGCTGCGAGAGCGTATCGAGCTTTCCAAGGGTGGGCGTTCCTTACTCCAGGGCCGGGGAGAAGCGCTCAACACCCTCGAAACCGAGGGGCAGATGCTCCAGCGTGTGATGCCTGGTTTGATGGGCATAAAGAACATCCTGGTGATCAACGATGAGGCCCACCACTGCTACCGCGAGAAACCTGTCCATGTGGACGAAGATACCCTGAAAGGTGATGAAAGGAAAGAAGCTGAGAAGAATAACGAGGCCGCCCGTGTCTGGATATCCGGCCTTGAATCCGTCAACCGCAAACTTGGCATTACCCGTGTCATGGACCTCTCGGCAACACCATTTTTTCTCTCCGGCTCGGGCTATGCCGAGGGTACACTTTTCCCTTGGACAATGAGCGACTTTTCCCTTATGGATGCCATCGAATGCGGCATCGTAAAGCTGCCCCGCGTACCTGTGGCGGACAACATCCCCGGCGGGGAAATGCCCAGATTCAGGGAGTTATGGAAACACATCGGGCCGAAGATGCCCAAAAAAGGAAGGGGCAAAGCCAAAACCCTTGATCCGCTGAGTATTCCTGTGGAGCTCCAGACTGCCCTGGAAGCGCTGTACGGCCATTATGCAAAGACCTACGAGCTATGGCAGCAATACGGCATCAAAGTTCCTCCCTGCTTCATTGTCGTCTGCAACAATACTTCCACCTCAAAGCTTGTCTATGACTATATTTCCGGTTTTCAGCGGGAGAACGAAGACGGATCAACCACCCTTGAAAACGGCCGACTGGCCTTATTCCGGAATTTTGATGAACACGGCAATCAGATTGCTCGTCCCCGTACGCTCCTTATCGACAGCGAACAGCTTGAATCCGGTGATGCCCTTGACGATAATTTCCGGACTATGGCAGCTGACGAGATTAATCGCTTCCGTCGCGAGATTGTCGAGCGGACCGGCGATATCCGACAGGCAGAAGACCTTACCGACCAGGAACTGCTCCGGGAAGTAATGAACACCGTCGGGAAAGAAGGTCGCCTTGGCGACTCAATTCGCTGTGTCGTATCGGTCTCCATGCTTACAGAGGGCTGGGACGCCAATACGGTCACCCATGTGCTGGGTGTGCGTGCCTTCGGTACGCAGCTTCTATGTGAGCAGGTCATTGGCAGAGCGCTACGCCGCCAGTCTTACGACCTGAATGATGACAACCTGTTCAACGTGGAATATGCCGATGTGCTCGGCATCCCCTTTGATTTCACCGCCAAACCGGTTGTGGCGCCTCCGCAGCCGCCCCGTGAAACCATCCACGTAAGGGCAGTTCGCCCCGACCGCGACACCCTTGAAATCCGTTTTCCCCGTGTGGCTGGGTATCGCGTCGAGTTGCCCGAGGAACGGCTTTCCGCGAAGTTCAATGAGGACTCCGTGCTGGAGTTAACCCCCGATCTTGTCGGCCCGTCGATTACCAAGAACCAGGGCATCATTGGCGAAGGTGTTGATCTCAATCTCATCCATACCGGTGATTTGCGCCGCTCTACGTTGCTCTTTCACATCACCCAGCGCCTGCTCTACACCAAATGGCGGGACCCAGGGGAGGATGCAAAGCTCTACCTCTTCGGCCAGCTCAAGCGTATCGCCAAAGAGTGGCTCGATACCTGCCTGGTCTGTAAAGGTGGCACCTATCCCGCTCAGCTCATGTACCAGGAGCTTGCCGACATAGCCTGCGAACGCATTACCGCAGGGATCACCCGCGCACTCGTAGGAGAGCGGCCCATCAAGGCGGTGACTGATCCCTACAATCCCACTGGTTCCACCATGCACGTCAATTTCAACACATCAAAGAGAGATCGCTGGGAAACCGACGCACGTCGTTGTCACATTAATTGGGTAATCCTCGATAGCGATTGGGAGGCCGAGTTCTGTCGTGTAGCCGAGTCCCATCCGAAGGTCAAAGCTTACGTCAAGAACCACAACCTCGGCCTGGAAGTGCCCTATCGCTATGGCTCCGAGACGCGCAGATACATCCCCGATTTCATTGTACTGGTTGACGATGGCCACGGAGAGGACGACCTGCTTCACCTGATCGTAGAGATAAAAGGTTACCGGCGCGAAGATGCGAAGGAGAAAAAGGCCACTATGGAGATATACTGGGTTCCGGGCGTCAACAACCTGCTTAGCTATGGTCGATGGGCCTTTGCCGAGTTTACCGAGGTCTACCGGATTCAGGATGATTTCGAAGCCAGGGTCGAAGCTGAATTCAATAAGATGATTGAGGGGGTTGTGAAGTAAGTAATGAAACTTAAAATATTTATCAGCAGCGTTCAAAAGGAGTTTCAACAAGTCCGTAAGGATCTGAAGGCCTTTCTTATGGGTGATGCTGTACTCCATCGCTTCATTTCCGAGGTCTTCCTCTTTGAAGAGCTTCCCGCCAAGGACCTTCGTGCCGATCAGATCTATCTTGAGCACGTAAAGCGTTGTGATATCTATCTGGGAATCTTTGGTTACGAGTATGGCAGTAAAGACAAGGACGGCATTTCCCCTACCGAACGTGAATATGATTATGCCGGTACACTTAAGAAGACTCGGCTCATATATGTGTGGGGCACAGATGAGAAACAACGAGCAGACAAAATGAAGATGCTTGTCCATAAAGCCGGCAATGAATTGATCCGTCGCCGGGTGGAAGATATGAGCGCCCTGAGGGCTGAGGTCTATGCCAGCCTCGTTGACTACCTTGACAGCAAGAGGGCTCTCCGTGTTCCGCCCTTTGACACATCACCCTGTGATGGCGCCACCCTTCATCACCTGTCCCGGAAACGCGTTGAGTGGTTTCTGGATACCGCGCGTCGAGAGCGCGCTTTCCCCCTAAAGCCCAACACATCAACGCAAGCCCTGCTTATCCACCTGAATCTGCTGGAACAGGGGAAGCCGACCCATGCCGCGGTCCTCCTTTTTGGAGTCAATCCGCAACAGTATCATCGCACCGCCGAGACTAAATGCATCCACTGTCATGGTACCGAGTATCGCCGTCCTTTTGCCGTTTTACAGGTCTATGGCGGCGACCTCTTCGAACAAGCCGATCAGTCCCTCGATTTTGTGTTGGGCAAAATTAACCGTGCCATCGGCACTCGTGCCGCGGGTATCACCGCCCCAGCCAACTATGAGCTTCCCCCTGACGCCATAGGAGAGGCCATTATTAATGCCATTGCACACCGTGACTATTACAGCAACGCCTCCGTCGAGGTGCGTCTCTTCGCTGACCGCCTGGAAATATGGAATCCCGGAAAGCTGCCGGACACACTGACCCTTGATAGTCTACGGAGCGATCATCCCTCGGTACCGTACAATCCTCTCGTAGCAGAATCACTCTATTTGACACGGTACATAGAAAGGGTCGGCTCAGGTACCCAGACTATGATTGATCTATGCAGGGATGCCGGGTTACCGGAACCCCAATTTGAGCAGAGGGGCGGGTTTTTTGTCGTGACTCTCTGGCGTGATTGGTTGACTGATGGAGTTATGGCAGGGCTTGGGTTGAATGATCGACAAAAGCAGGCTATTGTCTATCTTAAATCAAGAGGTTCAATAACAAACGCGGACTACCAAACTATTATTGGCACAACACGGGCAACTGCCAAGCGGGATCTTGAAGACCTTGGATCAAAAGGTGTTGTTCGACTGAAAGGCAGTGGCAGGGGTAGTCATTATGAGCTTTCGAAGAAACGGCTCATAAATGGCTCAAATGGCTCACAGAGAAACCCGAGAGAAAACGGCTCATAAATGGCTCAAATGGCTCAAAAGAAGTAGGGTGCAGACTTGTCAAAGCCGTTAAAAAGGAGCCAAGGAGTGAAACGGAAGGATAGATAAACCTATGGCAAAGAATTCAACGAAGATAACCATCGAAACCCTCACCCACGATGAGGCGACAAGAAAGAATATACCGACTGCCGAGTACCAGTCGGTCATGGCCAAAGAAGAGCAGGCTTCCTATCGCGTTACCCTGAAGCGCAGCGCAACCGGGCTGGATGATGAAAAGATAGGGCGCAACCGCGATCTTGACCCTCAGTTGGTATGGCGCGGCAAAGACGAACAGGACTGGTCAGATTTAGTGGTCCATGCCCCACCCATCTACATCCAGGAAAAGGTCCACCCCAAGGTGCTCATTGATGATCTCCTCCGCCAAACCGCTATCCACAAGTCACAAGCCACTGGTTACCAACTCGATCTTTTCGCCGATTTCAACGGTTTGCCAAGCGAGGGCGCCAAGACTGAATTCTACCAGCATGACTCCAACTGGTCCAACCGTATGATCCTGGGCGACAGCTTGCAGGTAATGGCATCACTCGCCGAACGGGAAGGGTTACGCGGAAAGGTACAATGCATCTACATTGATCCACCTTATGGCATCAAGTTCAACTCAAATTTTCAGTGGTCAACCACCAGTCGGGACGTGAAGGACGGCAATACCGACCACATCACTCGCGAACCCGAGCAGGTAAAGGCCTTCCGGGATACTTGGCGGGATGGGATTCATTCATATCTTACATATTTGCGGGATAGGCTGACAGTGGCGAGGGATTTGCTGACTGAGTCAGGGTCCATTTTTGTTCAGATTGGGGATGAAAATGTCCATCGGGTAAGGGCTCTGATGGATGAGGTGTTTGGGGAGGACAACTTCATCTCGCTAATTGCTTTCACAAAAGGCGCAACCGGTCTTGGCTCATCAGATAGGCTCCCAGCTCGGCTTGACTATATCGTCTGGTACTCACGGTGACCCCTGATGTCAATCGTGGAGACCAAATATTTTTCATGCTGCATCTTTCCACACAACAAACTGTCGCCTATAGGCAACAGGGGATAGGTATCCAAGCCTCTTCTGTCTCCGTTGCCTATTGTAAAATACCTCAATATATTCTGTAATTTCCCTGATTGCCAGTTCCCTTGTTTTATAACGTTTGTGATAGACAAGCTCGTTCTTCATGGTTCCCCAGAAGCTCTCCATGGGGGCATTATCATAACAGTTGCCTTTCCTGCTCATAGAGGGTTTCATATTAAATCTTTTTAAGAGATTCATATAGTCCTTTGAACAATACTGAATGCCTCTGTCTGAGTGATTAACAAGACCTGGTTCGGGTCTTTTTGTCCTTACCGCCATTAAAAGAGATCTGACAATAAGGTCTTTGGTGATTCTTGATCCCAGGGCATAGCCAACTATTTCTCCGTTAAATAGGTCTTTATGTGCAGCACAGTAAAGCCATCCTTCATCGGTAGGAATGTAAGTAATGTCGCTGACCCAAATTTTATTGAGGGCATCCGCTTTGAAGTTCTGTTTCAGCATGTTTTCTGCAACAGGCAGTTTGTGTGTTGAATCTGTTGTAGCCTTGAACTTTTTTGTCTGTTTGCAGCGTATTCCGAGTTGCTTTCTTATCTTTCTTATCCTGCAGATACCGACTTTTATACCGTGTGCTGCGAGATCACGCTGAATGGTTTCAGGACCTGCAACCTCACGGTTTCTTTTGTGGGCTGCTTTTATCTCAATTTCAAGCCTCATCTCTTCTATAGTGTGCTTTGAAGGTTTACGATTAAGCCATGCATAATAGCCGCTTGGTGATACATTAAGCATACGGCACATAAAGGGGACAGTATAGTATAGTCGCTGGTTCTTCATGAACGCGTACCTGGATGCGACTCTTTGGCAAAGTACGCGCTCGCTTTTTTTAAAAAATCACGCTCCATCTTTACCTGAGCGAGTTCACGCTTGAGGTTTAATATTTCCATTTCTGTTTCACTCATGGGTTTCTTTGAGCTTCCTACACAAGAAAGTCTGCCCTTTTTCTCTGCCCTTATCCAATAGGTTATGGTTGACTTGGGAATCGATAATATACGTGCAACCTCCGATGCCTTCATTCCACCCTCTATTATCATCTTTACCGCTTCTTCTCTGAGTTCTCTTGTATATACTGCACTTGGAATCTTTTCCATACTGATACCTCCGTTTCTGTATTGTACATCAACTTTGGTATCCACCGAAAGCATCATACATCA
>CAYMTB010000016.1:0-25822 GCA_964393225.1 uncultured Syntrophorhabdaceae bacterium | reverse complement strand
AGCTGCAGTGGTAATGTTACCTGCCTGGGTTGGCGCCATTTGAACAGCGGCAGAAACAATATTCGTCGCCTGTGTCGGAGCTGCGTTAACGGCGGCAGTGGTAATGTTACCTGCCTGTGTCGGAGCTGCGGTGACGGCTGCGGCGGTAATATTCGTAGCCTGGGTCGGGGCAGCGGTGACGGCTGCGGTAGTAATGTTTGTCGCCTGGGTCGGAGCGGATGCCACAGCACCTGCTACAACGTTGGCAGCCTGTGATGGGGCTGCGTTAACAGCTGCAGTGGTAATGTTACCTGCCTGGGTTGGAGCTGCGGTAACGGCCGCTGATGTAATGCCGCCTGCCTGTGTCGGGGATGCGGTAACGGCCGCGGTAGTGACAGTATTTGCCTGGGTCGGGGATGCGGTAACGGCTGAGGTAACAGTCGTTGTAACCGGAACGCCGCCCTGAAGTGCACCATTAACAACTGAAGCTACATTTGCCTGTGTAACAGCGATTCTGACGCCAGCCGCTACCGTCGAGGCCTGCTGTAGAGCCGCCGTAGCATTTGCCCTTGCCATCTGGGCTACTGCGCCCTGTATTGCCTGGGGCGGTGTCGGCGGTACAGTGGATGACGTAAACGATGCCATGCCGGCGGTTAAGGTTAGTGTTGTTATTGGCCCCGGTAGTGGTGTTTGCGTTGGCCCCGCACCCTGTACTATTGCTGCTCTTACCTGCTGTATGTACCCGGTACCCTGTGTCATCAAGACACCAGTTACCCCGCCAACATGGGCAACATTCTCAGCGGAACCTCTTATCCCGGCAACGGCAACAGGGGTATGCACTTCGAACTTGTGGCCCCCGGCAGAGGCCGACACCTTCTTGACAAAGTCTTCTCCGGTAGTAGCCTGCACCTTTCCTTCGGGCAGTTTAAAAATATTGGATGTCTTCTGTTGTGTAGCAACATATTCGGTAATCTCAAAGCGGGTATTATCTGCAATCTTCACAACATTCTTGTTGTTGAATGTTATTTCTATCCCGCTGTCCGCCCTTGTCCTGTAGTTATCGCCTACATCGACAGGATCGCCCGTTTTGACAGGGTGGGCAACATTCTTTCCCACTTTTAACACGGTAGCAGAGCCTTGAGCCTGTGTAATCTTTCCAACATGCGCTGCGTCAGCAATGGAAAAACAACCAAACAAAATAAGGATTGCACAGAAAAACATAAAACCCTTCGTTAGATAAAAAATGCTTCGTTTTTTTTGTTCCATGGCTTACCCCGCTTTTTTAATAAAATTTCCTTGGAGCTCTGCACCAAAGTTAAAACATATTATGCTTGAATATAGATATTTCTTCCCCCTAAAACATTGCTGTTGACTGCCTTATAGTAAAAAATATTGAAACAATCTGTCAAGCTATTTCTTTTTACTGTCTGGTCGGCTTATTCAAAAAGTATCTTTTTGAACTTCCTTTTCCCCACCTTGATTATGAGCTCGTCAACACCTTCGAATACGAGTGCCTCATTTGCAATCTTGTTGCCGTTTATAGCGACACCGCCCTGGGCAATCATTCTTTTGCCCTCGTTTGTCGAAGAAACCATGCCCAGATTCACAAGCAGCTTCGGCAGCCATTTTTCGATCTCTTCCTTTTTTATCCTGACGGCTTCAATATCATCGGGGATCTCTTTATTCCTGAACATCTTATCGAAATTCACATGGGCCTCTGCGGAAGCCCGTTCTCCATGAAACCTTTTCACAATCTCTTTTGCAAAGTTGACTTTTGCGTCGCGCGGATGGACCGAACCGTGAGCAATCCCATCCTTTAATGCTTTGAATTCATCAACGGAGATATCACTCAAAAGTTCATAATATTTCAGCATGAGATCGTCCGATATAGACATGAGCTTGCCGAACATTGTGCCGGGGGGCTCGTCAATACCCACATAATTCCCATAACTCTTGCTCATCTTGTTGACACCGTCAGTACCTTCAAGCAATGGAACGGTAACAACAATCTGCGCTTCCTGCCCATAGCTCTTCTGCAAATCTCTTCCTACAAAGAGGTTGAATATCTGGTCATGACCGCCAAGTTCTACATCCGCCTTCAGCGCCACTGAATCATAGCCCTGCACAAGAGGATAAAGAAATTCATGGATGCTTATCGGCAGATTATTCACATACCTGTTCTTAAAGTCTTCTCTTTCCATGATCCTTGCCATTGTATACTGCGCGCACAGCCTGATCATATCGGCGGCGTTCATCGATTCCATCCATTCGCTGTTAAATCTGACCTCGGTTTTATCCGGGTCAAGAATCTTAAAGACCTGCTCTTTATATGTCTCGGCATTTTGAAGAAGCTCTTCTTTGGTCAAAGCCGGCCTCGTCTCAATCCTCCCTGTGGGGTCCCCTATCATGCCGGTAAAATCACCGATCAGAAAAATTGCAGTATGGCCGAGTTCCTGAAACTGTTTTAGTTTTTGAAGAACTACCGTGTGGCCGAGGTGCAAATCCGGAGCTGTAGGATCAAGGCCGAGTTTGACCCTAAGCGGTCTTCCTTCTGTTTGTGCCTTTTTCAGCTTATTTCTCAATTCCACTTCGCTGATGAGGTCCACAGCACCGCGTTTAATGATTTCGATTTGCTGCTCTATGTCCATGATTAACCCGTTTAAGCGTTTAGCGTAGAGCGTTTAGCGTTTAGTTTTAAATGCAATTAAGAATTATGAGTTAATAATTAAGAATGAAATGCTTTAAATGCTTTTTATTCTTCATTAAATATAATTCCCTCAACGCTATACGCTAAATGCTCTACGCTATCTTATATTATTTTTTCTTTGATTCTTTCTATCTTCAAACACTTCCTGGTCAGGCTGTCTATCGTGAAAAGAATCCCCTGCACCTCAACATCGTTTTTCCCGACTTCATATTTATGGGGCAGCTGGGTTACAAATTTTTTCAATACTGCATCCTTATCCATACCTATTACAGAATCCGTAGAGCCTGACATTCCCACATCGGTAATATAACCTGTTCCGTTTGGCAGAATTCTCTCATCAGCAGTCTGAACATGGGTATGGGTACCCAAAACCATCGAAGTCTTTCCGTCAAGGAACCATCCCAATGCAATCTTCTCAGATGTAGCCTCTGCATGAAAATCAACCATAATGGGGGCATCGTTCCCTATCCGGGCAATCAAGGCTTTCATGGTCCGGAAAGGGCATTCGATATGATTCATGAATACCCGGCCTTCCAGGTTAACTACCCATAGGCTCTTTTCATTCTTTTTCAGTAATGTATATCCGAAACCGGGTGTGCCTTCAGGATAATTCAACGGTCTGATTACCCTCTTCTCCTCCATCAGGAAGGGAATCATATCTTTCTTCTTCCATACGTGATTGCCGGTAGTGATGAGGTCGACCCCGCAGGAAAGCATCTCTAAAGCAACTTTAGGGGTTATCCCGATACCGCCGGCTAAGTTTTCTCCATTGATTATTTTGAAATCAGCGCTGGTATTCCTTACAAACTGCTCAACAGCCCTTCTCCCCGGCTTTCCAATAACATCACCGAGAAACAGGATGCGTATATCATTTTGCATACTCAACAGCCCTTGTTTCTCTTATCACAACTATCTTGATCTGGCCGGGATAAGATAATTCTGTCTCAATCTTCTTTGCAATATCCCTCGAGATTATATAGGTCTGCTCATCATTGACCTTGTCGCTGCTGACCACAATCCTTATTTCTCTTCCGGCCTGGATGGCATACGATTTATCGACACCGGCAAAGCTGTTCGCAATCCGTTCAAGCTCTTCAAGCCTCTTCACATAGGTTTCGAGCATCTCTCTTCTTGCACCGGGCCGAGCACCGGATAAGGCATCAGCAGCCTGCACAATGACATCGAGCAGACTTGTTGTGGGAACATCTTCATGGTGCGCCTGAATCGAATGGACAATGCGTTCGCTCTCGCCATACTTTTTCGCAAGGTCTGCCCCGATTGCAGCATGTGATCCTTCGATTTCATGATCTACGGCCTTTCCAATATCATGAAGGAGTCCTGCCCGCTTCGCCTCTTTCACATTCAGTCTTAATTCAGATGCAATGATACCGCAAATAAAGGCAACTTCAAGTGAGTGCTGGTAAACATTCTGAGCATAACTGCTCCTGAACTTTAACCTTCCCAATATTTTAACCAGTTCAAGGTGAACGTTATGAACGCCCAAATCAAATATTGCCTGTTCACCGGCTTCCTTGATTTTATCTTCCATCTCTTCGGCAACCTTCGAGACTATCTCCTCAATCCTTGCGGGGTGTATTCTGCCATCACTGATAAGTCGTTCTATGGAGATCCTGGCAACTTCCCTTCTGATCGGATTAAAACAGGACAGGATAACAGCCTCCGGCGTATCGTCAATAATAATATCAACACCTGTTGCTGCCTCCAGCGCCCGGATATTTCTTCCTTCCCTTCCTATAATCCTGCCCTTCATCTCTTCATTGGGAAGAGTAACGGTAGAAACTGTATCTTCACCCACATAATCACCCGCGTACCTCTGAATGGCGAGGGCAATGATCTCCTTTGCCTTTTTATCTGCCTTTTCCCTTGCTTCTTCCTCTATCTTCTTGCATATTTTAAGCGCTTCATACTTCGCTTCATCTTCCATCAACTGTACAAGCATCTTCTTCGCTTCTTCTGCAGTTAAACCTGATATCCTTTCCAACCTTTCCCGCTCCCTTATCAAAAGGTTTTCGTACTCCTTTATTCTACTGTCAAGGTTAGACTGTTTACCCGTTATGTCTTTCTCTTTTTTCGCTAATTCATCTTCCTTTTTGTCAATAAAATCTATCTTTTTGTCTAAGTTGGATTCTTTCTGCGAAAGTCTTTTCTCAACATTCTGTAATTCGATACGCCTTGTCTTTATTTCCTGTTCAAGTTCGTTTTTAGTCTGAATCGTAGCATCTTTAGCCTGGATAGACGATTCTCTTAAAAGCACATCGGCTTCTTTTTTCGCATCTTCCAGTATCTTTTTGCCTATTTTTTCGTATTCGCCGATTTTTTTCCGCTGGACAAACCTGGCGAGGACAAAACCTGCGACGAGCGCAACTATTGAACAAATAATGATTAAAATTGTATTCAAAACTATCCCCCTCATAAACAGCATATAGGGAGTTAGTATGGTGAGGGAAGATAAAACCTTATATTTCTATGGTGATAAAGTTATTTTTTACCTCCGGATAACATAATGTTATTTATGTTAAACCCCTATTTCCTCACAACTAACCCTGCAAAAAACCCCGCGGATGCCGTGTAAACAGTATGTCTTGAACCTCTTGTTAAGGTGGGTATTTTGCTGTTGTATCAGGCTTCTCGCAACGAGGCGAGCTTGCACACCACAACAAGATAAAATTCCCAAAAAAGAGGTGTTGGCTCTAAGCCTACCATTTATCACGCGCATCGCAGGGAACCTCAAATTCTTCAACTTTCTTTAACAGCTTCAAGGCCCGGCCATCAAACCTTTCAGCCTGATCTCTCATATCCAGGTATTCATCCATAAGGTCCATCATAGCCATAATCACCGCATTCAATGTATTCACAATGCCATAGCTGCTCCTGGCATATATAATCTTCTCATCAATACAATGCGCTACTCTCCTTATTCTCTCCTCATCATCGCCTATAAAGGTGAATGGTTGATTAAGTATTCTTACCTCAACCTTCTTTTCCATCAATCCCTTTTATAGTTCCGTTTTTTCTATCTTCTCTAAAATCCTGGTGATCTTGTCGATAATAACTTCTTTTTCGTTCTTGGTATCAGCCATTTTTCCTTTAAATTCTTTATTCTCAGTCTCTAATACTTTGATCCTGCTCAATAAAGTTTCCCTTTCTGCCTTCATGGTCTGATAGCTGGTTATCATCTGCTCAATTTTCGCTTCAAGGTCACCTAATCTATTTTCACCGAATAGTTCCATAGCTCTTTAATTATCCCTTTTTTGCTCAAAAGTCAAGTATAAAAGGTACGCCTTGATGAACCCGTCTATCTCGCCATCAAGCACTGCATCTGCGTTATGTTCCTCAACTTTTGTCCGATGGTCCTTAACAAGTTTATATGGATGGAGGACGTAAGAACGTATCTGACTGCCCCATGCAATATCCTTCTTTTCTTTGTTAAGGGTGCTCATCTTCTCGTCCTGCTTTTTCTTCTCAAGCTCATATAATCTCGACTTTAATATCGCCATGGCTATGGCCTTATTCTTATGCTGAGATCTTTCATTCTGGCACTGGACAACAATTCCCGTCGGGATATGGGTAATCCTGATGGCAGATTCGGTTTTGTTCACATGCTGACCACCCGGGCCGCTCGAACGGAACGTGTCAATCCGTATATCATCTTCGTTAATATCAACCGGTATATCATCGGGAAGTTCAGGATATGCATAAACCGATGCGAAAGACGTGTGTCTTCTGTTGTTTGCATCAAAAGGGGAAACCCTCACAAGCCTGTGTATGCCTGTCTCGCACTTGAAATAACCATACGCATAAGGGCCTCTCAATAAGAATGTGACATTCTTGATACCAGCCTCTTCGCCCGGCAGAATGTCAACAACCTGTGTCTCGTAACCGCCCTTTTCCGCCCATTTCAAATACATCCTGAGGAGCATTTCAGCCCAATCCTGGGCCTCAGTGCCGCCGGCACCGGCGTTTATATAGACAATGGCATTGTTCTCATCGTTCTCATCGCCGAGCATCCTTTTCATCTCGAATTTGCTCAGCAATTCATCAAGTTCCTTAACGCGTACAGTCAATTCATCCTGGTCCTTCGAGTCCTGAGTCTCCCTGACAATATCGTATAATATAAGAACTTCTTCGAGTTCCTTCTCTTTGTGCTCCCATCTTCCAATCTCTTCCTGAAACCTCGATCTTTCTTTCAGAACTTTCTGGGCATTTTCCTGATCTTCCCAGAATTCAGGTTTTGATATTTTGATGTCTAATTCGTGAATCTGGTTTTGAACTGAGGAGAGGTCAAAGATACCCTCTGAGAGAGTTCATTCTTGTTACTAATTCGTCAATTTTTGTTTTCAGTTCATCTAACATGTCATCCTCTCTTAGCGTGGAGCGTAGAGCATGGAGCGTAGAGTTAAAAAAACTAAACGCTATCCGCTAAACGCTCTACGCTGTCTTTATCCTATGCGTTTTTTCACTTCTACTCCGAATTCCGAACATTTCACCGGTGTCACCCCTGCTTTGTACTGTGCAAGGTCGTACGTCATAATACCATCTTTTATCGTCTCTTCTATTGCCTTTTCAAGCAAAATGGATGCCCTGTCAAGACCCGTATATTTGAACATCATAGAGGCAGAGAGTAAAAATGAGACAGGATTAATAATATCCTTGCCTGCAAACTTTGGAGCGCTTCCATGTGTAGGTTCAAAAATAGCCACTTCATCGCCAATATTAGCTCCCGGAGCAACACCCAGACCTCCAATCAAAGCGGCGCATGCATCAGAGAGATAATCACCGTTGAGGTTGGGACACAGAAGAATATCATAGTCTTCAGGTCTCATGATAACCTGCATGAACATATTGTCCGCAATTATGTCGTTAAAAAACACTTTGTTGTCCGGTAAAACTGCGTTTGAGGGGGGATTATCAAATATGATCTTTTCCCCGAACCCGGCTGCCGTATCATACGCCCATTCCCTGAATGCACCTTCCGTATATTTCATAATGTTGCCTTTATGGACAACAGTGATGGCCTTTCTCTTGTTTTTTATCGCATAATCGATGACCCATTTAGTGAACCTCACTGTGCCGTGTCTGCTGATGGGCTTAACACCCACACCATTGTCGTCTGATAGCTCAACGTTCATCTTTTCCCTGAGAAAATGAATAAAAGTACTCGCCTCGGGGGTGCCCTCTTTCCATTCTATCCCTCTGTAAATGTCTTCCGTGTTTTCCCGGAAAATTATTATGTCCACCTTCTCCGGTGCTTTTAAGGGGCTTGGCAGCCCTTCAAAAAAACGGACAGGCCGCATACACACATAGAGATCGAATATCTGTCTCAGATAGACGTTTATGCTCTTGAAGCCTCCGCCAACCGGTGTTGTGAGCGGCCCCTTAATAGCCAACCGATGGAATTTAATACTCTCTATAGTTTCATCCGGCAATAATGATCCTGTCTTCTCAAGTGCCTTCTGCCCTGCAAGAAGTTCTATCCATTCAATTCTTTTCTCAGCATCATAGGCCTTTAAGACTGACTCTTCCAGCACCTCCTTTGATGCCTTCCAGATATCCTCCCCAATACCATCACCAACTATGTAAGGAATAACAACTTTGTCAGCCAAACCCTACCCTCCGCTTCTCCTTGTTTTACCAACAATTAGTAAAAAACGTTCAACGTTCTATGTTCAATGTTGCCTGTCCCGGAAAGCGGGTACCCGCATACGTGTGATCCGGGGAACCTTGAACCTTGAACCTTGAACCTTGAACAGCCTTATGTTTTTCTGCAGCTAAACCTTTAGCTCTCCATATTTCCTTATATACCGGTCAAGCCCCCCTTCCCTCAAAATCTCCCGCATAATCGGCGGGAGCGGGGAAAATCTTTTTTCAATACCCTTTGTCTTATCCAGGAATTGACCTTCATCTACCTTTATCTCGATTTCATCACCCTCATCAATATCATCCACATGGCAGATAATCGCAGCGAGCCCCACGTTTATTGCATTACGGTAGAATATCCGCGCAAATGAATCAGCCACAACGGCATCAATGCCGGCCATTTTAATAATGAGCGGTGCGTGTTCCCTGCTCGAACCCAATCCAAAATTTTTACCGCCCACGATAATATCGCCTTTCGCCGCCCTCATGTTAAATCCAGGGGCTATATCCTCAAAGAGATGTTTAGTCAGCTCGTCGAGGTTGGACCTCAGATGGTAGAACCTGCCGGGTGTAATATGGTCGGTGGAGATATTGTCCCCGAATTTCCATGCCTTACCGCTTAAAATCATAAAATCTCCCGCGGGTCTGCTAATTTTCCTTTCAGGGCACTCGCAGCAGCAGTAGCAGGGGAAGCAAGGATGATCTGCGAATCAGGATTACCCATCCGTCCCAGAAAATTTCTGTTTGATGTAGAAACACAAACCTCACCATTCCCCAGAACCCCCTGGTGCAACCCTATACAGGGACCGCATCCGGGCGGCAGTATCGTTGCGCCTGCCTCCAGCAGTGAGGCCAGAACTCCTTCCTGTATTGCCTGATAATAGACCGCCCTTGAGGCAGGACACACAAGCAGCCTTACATCCTTATTCTTTTTTCTTCCCTTCATTATGATCGAGGCTATTCTTAAATCCTCTATCCTTCCGTTGGTACATGAGCCGATGAAAACCTGATTGACGGCAATTGTTTTTGTTTCTCCGTCACTTATGCTTCTTGTATTATCCACTTCATGGGGAAGGCTGACCATAGGGGTCAGGGAAGCGAGATCAATTTCGTAGGTTTTTTCGTATCCGGCGTCTTCATCCGGTAAAATTTGAATATACTGTTTCTCCCTTCCATAGCGCCTGAGGTAAAGGTGCGTCATATCATCAGACGGGAAAAGACCGCATTTTGCGCCAGCCTCTACCGCCATGTTAGCAATGGTCATTCTGTCTTCTACATCAAGGCTTTTGACGGCATCACCGGTAAACTCCATCGATTTGTAAGTAGCGCCATCTGCGCCCAGCATACCGATAATCTTAAGAATCAAATCTTTGGGGAATACTCCGGGAGGAAACTTCCCTTCAATAACAAATCGAAAACCCTCAGGGACCCTCATCCATGTCTTCCCCAGCCCCATTGCCACGGCAACATCAGTGGAGCCCATCCCTGTTGAAAAGGCGCCGAGGGCGCCCCCTGTACAGGTGTGCGAATCAGCGCCTATAAGCACTTCAGAGGGTGCCAGTATCTTTTCAGACATAATCTGGTGGCAGATACCGCTGCCAACCTCATGCACATTTGCCCCGAACATCTTTGCAAACTCTTTTATGACAATCTGGTCGTTGGAAAGCTCCATCCTCGGACTGGGCGAGGCATGGTCAATAAAAAAATTTACCCGCTCTCCATCAAAGAGTGATTTAAAGCCCATATCATTGAATTTTTTGATTGCAAGAGGGGCAGTACCATCCTGCAGGAGTACCCTGTCAACGTTCACAATGGCATAATCTCCCCGTTTCAGGTCAAAACCAGTATTCATGTTTAATATCTTTTCAGCTATTGTCTTACCCATTTGCTGTTATTCCTCTGCCTTGGTAAGGTCTTCAAATCGTATATCAAAACCCAGAACACCGTTGATATCTCCGTACTCATCCCTGATGGGGCCGGACACTGTAACACACAAGGCGCCCGTGATTCTCGATGAATAGATAGACGTTACATTCACCTTTCCGGTCTTCATGGGGTTAATGAACCAATCTCTGTCTGAAAAATCCTCATGCATACCTATCTTGTGATATTTTGCCTTGTCAACGGCCTGTGTAATGTTTTTCGTGGTCTTAATGCCTTCACTGTTAACAGAATAGGCAAACTGGATGTAGGGATACTGCTCAACAACATTCTTCAATATTTCTTCCTGTCTCTCGGGAACCATCGTCTTGACTTCAGGGTCTTCAATGTATCTCTCAATAAGATGTGCAGCCATATCGTATGCCTTCTTCTTCAAAAGTTCAAACTCGGAAACAAAGATTTCCGGGAGGTACCTTCTCGAAAGATGTTCCATCTCATTGTCCGACATGCAGGTTACCCTGCCCTCATCGTATTGTTTGACAATCCATTTATTGATTTTCCCGACAGAGGGATGAATCTTTTCAATCCTGTCTTTACCGGTTAATGCAAAATGGGCATTTATCCAGTGGGAAATCCCGGCAAGGCCTGATTTATCAGTTATATTGACCGTTATGGGCCTGTTAAGGATTTTGTTCGTATCAAAGGATGTATAAATCTCCTGGTTTTTCAATATCCCGTCAATATGAACACCGGCGGATGTTGCATTGAAATCCACACCTACAAGGGGTTGATTTTTCGGTATATTGTGGCCCAGCTCTTTTTCAAAATAGTTTCTTATCTCTGTAATAACTGTGGTGTCCATTCCGTTGACATCGCCGATAAGTGAAATATATTCCATTATCAATCCCTCAATCGGGGCATTGCCTGTCCTTTCTCCGATGCCGAGAAGAGTACCGTTAACAAATGAGCATCCGTAGAGCCATGCGCTTACGCTATTCACAATTACTTTATTGAAATCGTTATGTCCATGCCATTCAAGATACTCTGACGGAACCCCCGCGTCGTCTATCATTGCCCGTATTATCTTGCCCATAGACCTTGGGAGCGCTGAACCGGGGTAGGTAATACCGATGCCGAGCGTGTCGCATAACCTTATCTTGATGGGTATCTTTGCATCCTCTGAAATGTTCATAAGCGCCTGGGCAAATGGAACACAGAAACCGTATATATCGGCCCTTGTAATGTCTTCAAAATGGCATCTCGGGATGATTCCCTGCTCAACGGTATTCTCGACTATCTTTATGTAATCCTTAAAAACCTGTGACCTTGTTTTCTTGAATTTCATAAAAATATGATAATCGGAAACGCTCGTAAGAATCCCGGTCTCCTTCAGCCCTAATTCTTTAACAAGCTGCAGGTCTTCCTTTACCGCGCGGATCCATCCGGTAATCTCAGGGTACCGGTAACCCTTTTCCATGCATTTTACTACTGCTTCTTTATCCTTATCCGTATAAAGGAAAAATTCACACTGTCTTATAACACCGTTAGGACCGCCAAGCCTGTGCAAAAGGTCAAACAAATTTTCAATCTGGATTGCTGTAAAAGGAGGTCTGGATTGCTGACCGTCTCTGAATGTTGTGTCTGTGATATATATCTCGTCGGGAGGGTCAATTAATTCTATCTTGTGATCAAACTTTACCTTACACATATCGGTATATGGAAAAACATCCCTGAACAGCTCCGGAGTTTCCACATCAATCAGCGGATATTTCGCATGTTTTAGAACATTTTTAAAGATAAAACCTTTTTTATTTTTCAAAGAAACCCTCCGTTTTTAGCGTAGAGCGTAGAGTTTTTAAGCATTTCCTATCCGCTAAACGCTATTGCGCTGATTCTGCCGTGGTTCGTATCTTCAGCTCGTTCAACTGTTTCTGCGCTATCCTGGATGGCGCTCCGGAAAGCAAACAGGTGCCTCTCTGTGTCTTCGGGAATGGTATTACTTCCCTGATACTGTCAAGCCTCATTAACATCATGAGAATCCTGTCGAAACCAAATGCTATGCCGCCATGGGGCGGTGCCCCCATTTCAAGGGCTTCCAATAAAAATCCGAACTTTTCAATGGCTTCTTCTTCTTTTATATTGAGAAGTTTAAACATCTCCATCTGGTCATCCATTCTGAATATCCGTATACTGCCCCCGCCTATTTCAACACCATTTAAAACAAGGTCATAGGCATTGGCCTTTATTGATTCGTAATCGCCCTCAAAGTCCCTGATATTCCCCTGAGGTGATGTGAAAGGATGGTGCCTTGCCATATATCTCTTTTCTTCTTCACTATACTCAAGGAGAGGAAAATCGACCACCCAGAGGAACCTGAAATCTCCTTTTCTGATTAATTCATATTTTCCCCCGAGATAAAGTCTGAATTTACCCATAATCTCGTTTGTTTTATCCCGTTTGTCAGCCATAATAAATGTTACATCTCCATCTGAAAGACCAAGTCTTTCATCCATAGCTGATTTTTCAGTATCTTTTAAATATTTCACAATGGGAGATTGTAAAACACCATTTTCTTTCCGTATCCAGATCAGCCCTCCGGCGCCCATCTCCTTTGCAGTATCAACAGCTGTGTCAAGGTCTTTTCTCGATAAAGTTTTTCCTTTCAATACCAGGGATTTTATTGCCCCACTGCTTTCTGCTGTCTTCTTAAAAACACCAAACTCGGTCTCCTTAAAAATATCTGTCAATTCTATCATTGGAAGTTCAAACCGCAGATCAGGTTTGTCGGTCCCATATTTTTCCATAGCATCATCATAAGACATCCTCATAAAAGGTATTTGCAAAGATTCACCTTTCAGGGCTTCATAGAGGTCTTTTATCAACCCTTCACTCATGGCAATGATATCATCAACACCGACAAAGCTCATCTCCACATCAATCTGTGTAAATTCGGGCTGCCGGTCTGATCTCAAGTCTTCATCTCTGAAACACCTGGCGATCTGGAAATACTTATCAAAACCGGCTATCATCAAAATCTGTTTGAAAAGCTGCGGAGATTGAGGGAGCGCGTAAAACATGCCAGGGTTCAGCCTGCTTGGTACGATAAAATCCCGTGCGCCCTCCGGCGTATTTTTCGTGAAAAAAGGTGTCTCGAATTCATAAAACCCTTTCGACTCAAAATAATCCCTTGTTACCTTATACGCGCGGCTCCTTCCAATAAATATCTTTTGTATTTCAGGTCTTCTCATATCCAGATACCGGTATTTCAATCTTAGCGACTCGTTTGGTTCTTCTTCGTCCAGCTGGAATGGCAAGACTTTACAGGTATTGAGAATATCGAATGTGCTCACCAGCACCTCGGTTTCACCCGTAGGGATACCAGGGTTCTCAGTTCCCTCGGGCCGTTTTTCTACCTTTCCGGTCACACGGATAACATATTCCTGCTTAATATCACCCGCTTTTTCATGCGCCTCCGCGGAGATTTCAGGTGAAAAAACAACCTGTACAATACCCGTTACATCCCTTATATCTACGAATATGAGCCCGCCATGATCCCTTCTCCTGAATACCCAGCCGGAAAGCGTCAGGGTCTTTCCTATGTCTTCGTTGTTAACCAGTCCGCATTGTTTGTCTCTCAAGGTTACCTCCGTTAAAAGTCCATAATTATACATGTTTACAGGGGTTTAAGTCAAGGAATGATTTTTCTTGCCGGTGCTTTCCAGGATGATTTGTTCAGCGGTTTCTGTCGGCCTTTTGGCTTTGATCGTGGATTACCGGATGCAATTATTATTTCTTGACAACTGTCAGAAATTGCAGGAAGATGAAAGGCAAAAAGGGGCGGGGTCAACATAAACCACAATCTCAGAGGGATGAACGATGAAAAAGAAGGTAGAATTTTTTAGCGCAGACTGGTTAAGCGTGGTAGGTGAACTATATCTGCCTTCGGGCTTTGACGAAAACGATAGCGATAAATACCCTGCGATTGTGTTGTGTCAGGGCCTATCAGGTGTAAAAGAAGATATATTGCCTGAAGTAGCTGAGGCCTTCAGAGAGGCGGGATATATAGTGCTTGCCTTTGATTACAGAGGCTCAGGCGAAAGCGACGATACACGGGGGAAGCCTTACCTTTTTCCCCTTGAAAGGGCTGAAGATGTTTTCTCTGCCATTTCATTCGTAAAGTCATTGCCTTATGTAAATGAAAATAAAATAGGCCTATATGCTATAAGTTACGGAGGCCCTGTCGCGCTTTATGCGGCTGCTCTGGACAAGAATATTAAATGCGTAGTCGTTGTTTCCAGTCCAGGGGGTGGAGAGGCATTTATGTCATCACTCAGGAAACAAAAAACGTGGATCTCGTTTCAGAAAGATGTTGAAGACGATCGTCTGAGGCGTGTTAAAACCGGCAAATCCCGCCTGGTGCCCCTTGACAAAATCATCCCTTTTCCCGTCTCCTTCTGGGAAAAACATAATCAGCCTGACAATGAAAAAGAAAGCGAATCGATTCCCGAAAACGATGACTCTCAAGACAAACCAATGCTTTCACTGGAAAGCGCTGAAGCCATGATACGATTTCGACCCGATTGCTTTATTCACATGGTGGCCCCCGCGCCCCTTCTTTTTATCCATGGCGAGGCTGACGATGTTGCCCGTATCGAGCTCACACGCGAAATGTTTCAGAAGGCCGGCAAACCGAAAAAGTTCGTTGTCTTTCCAGGCATGAATCATATTGACCTCGATACAGGAAAGGGGTTGAAAAAACAGATTCAATTATCGCTTAAATGGTTTAATGAATATCTCTAATTCAGATAACGGTTAGTTGCAGGACCCAAGGGAGCCTTCTTCGCATATCCTTCCATCTGTCCACACAGTACCGGTAAGTTCCGCGCCGGTCAGATTAGCGCCGGTCAAATCAGCTTTCGTGAGATTTGCGCCATTTAAATTGGCGTTTCCAAGATTGGCGTTTATGAGGTTTGCTCCGGAAAGATCAGCGTTAGTCAACACGGCGCTTGACAGGTTTGCACCCTTCAGATTTGCACGGGGTATTTGAATCAGAAACAGATCTGCCTCTGAAAGGTCACAGTTCGGACACTGACCTGTTGACTGCAGAGAGTTAAGATGCCGCTGGTCGAATGATAATGCGGCGCCTGTCATGAAAAGCAGGCCCAGAAGCACCATGCCGCAGCATATTAATATATTTTTACCGTTCATCAACACCTCTGTCTCATTAACTATAAAGATTCGTCAGGCTTAAGTCAATAAGCCTTCTCACACATATCAAGTACCGTTTCCGTCACGGGAGATTTTTCTCCTCTCCATAATCTCTGCCAAAACCGGCAAAAGCAAAAGGCATAAGATTGGCACGTATTAAAGGAGCTGCTATAAGCATCGGTATAAAAGAACATTACCATATAATGTCGCAAGCTATCAAAAAAAAATAAATGCTGCTATAGTGATTTTGGCGATGCTTTGTGCTATAAGGGGAGAGGAGGTTGTGACAATGGATGAAAACAAAAGCAAAGAGGAAAAGTACAACGAAGCACGGATTCTGCACAAATCTCTCCATGAAAAGCTGCAGATGCTTCAGGAAAAGCCTTATCTGACTGATGATGAGGAACTGGAGGTAAAGCTCCTTAAAAAGAAAAAGCTTTATTTTAAGGATGTAATGGAAAGGATTAAAGCACAAATGGATGAAAAGTAAGCGCAAATAACCTGGAGAAACCTTTATATCGGTTCATTTAGTCTGATTGGTTATTATCGTACACCAATCTTTTTTCAGCGTAAGTTCTTAGTTTTTCAATTAATTCGAGGAGTTCATCCGCTCCGTGTAATCTGAATGCCCTGTCGCGAAGAGATTTCATGCCCCGGAGCCCCCTCGTGTACCAGATAAAGAATTTGTGAAAGCTTGCCACACCTCTTTTTTCCCCCCAATAATGAACCGCCAGGCTCAGATGGTCCCTCATTACATCTATGCGTTCCTGTACATCCGGCATTTCGCGATATGTGTCATCCCGAAAAAACCGGATCATTTCCCTGAATATCCATGGATTTCCAAGGGAACCCCGGGCAACAGCAACGCCATCGCAGCCGGTCTCGTCAAACATCTTTTTAATAAGCGGCACAGACATATTATCACCGCTGGCAATGACGGGTATTTTCAAGGCTTCCTTCACCTCTTTTATCACACGGTAGTCCACTGTTCCGCTATACCCCTGGGTCTTTGTCCTCCCATGGATGAACAGCGCGCTGATGCCAGCATCTTCGGCATAAAGGGCAGTTTCAAGTGCGTTTACCGAATCGGCATCCCATCCTGTCCTGATCTTGACAGTCACCGGGACTTTTGAATGGTCAACCATCACCTTGAGGAGCTCTTTCATTTTGCG
Source organism: uncultured Syntrophorhabdaceae bacterium (assembly GCA_964393225.1). Taxonomy (GTDB): domain Bacteria; phylum Desulfobacterota; class Syntrophorhabdia; order Syntrophorhabdales; family Syntrophorhabdaceae; genus MWEV01. The sequence continues at coordinate 9,217 of CAYMTB010000016.1, read as the reverse complement.
GGGTTCTCTGAGGAGAGCTGCCCCTTTTCCTTTCTTTACAATCTTGGCTGCAGGGCATGCCGCGTTAAAGTCGAGAAGCTCAAACTCATATCCATCAAGGACATCGAGGGCCTTCAGCATATGTTCTCCATCGCTGCCCAGCAGCTGTATGCCCAAAGGCCGGTCATCAGGGTTTGAGGAAAGCATGCGGAGTGTCCTCTTGTCCTTATGGCCCAAAGAGTTTATGTCAATCATTTCAGTAAAGGCGAGGGGAGCGCCGAAGGCACGGGTAATAAGGCGGAAAGGCAGATCACTCACCCCTGCCATAGGGGCAAGTATACAGGGGAATGAGAGCGAAAGGTTACCGATCTTAAGCATGTCTTATGTTAACCCTTGCCGGCTATTTTCCTTCACTTAAATAATCACCGAGCAATCCCCTGCTGTGTTCATCTTCGTGACAGTATACGCAGAGGTTTTCCCAGTTAGAACCATCCTGCGGATTGTTTTTGTGATTCCCGTCCTTATGGTGAACAGTCAGAAGGTGCCTGTCTTTATGGTCAAATTCCCTTGCACACTTTGCACAGATAAGGCCGTGGATCTGCAGTGACGGCTCTCTGTAATCATTTCGCGGAACATTGCCCTCTTTGAGCTCCCTCACAATCTCGTCAACGGACTTTCCGCTCTCTTTCATCTTGGACCCTGCACTTTTACGTACCGCATATCCTCTGTTTCTCATTTTCACTCCTGAAATCGCATATGGTTTTATCAAAATCTATATTTTGCCGCCCGCTCACGCATTTAAATGCTGGATTATGGATTGATGGTTAGAGGGTTAGACGTTTAGAGGGTTGGCTAATCATCTAAACATCCAACCCTCCAATCATCTGAACTCCTTTACCCCGTTAACCCGTAACCCATTCTCTTTCTGCGTCCGTCTGCGGCTGAATAAAAAAGGTTTTTCATGATACACTGCATACAGTATAGCACAGCACAGAGGTTTGCTGCACCTGCAACATACTATTGACATAAAAAATTGCTTCGACTAAAATTAATAATAGACAGATGGAACAGATGGAACAAAAAGAACCGGATGTAAAAGGCGGTAAAATGAGAAGGGCTTTTTCGACTCTGATCCTTGTCTCTACAACAATATCACTTTCCGTGATCGCCATTATTCTATACCCCTTTGACCGAAAAGGCGAGAAGGTGAATAAAATAGGCCGGTTCTGGGCAATCATCAACATCAAGGCATACGGCATCAAAGTACACAAGGAAGGGTTCGAAAACATATCTGAACCCCCTTACATATTCATGTGCAACCACCAGAGCACACTTGATATATTCGCACTCCTCTCATCACTGCGTCTGCCTTTTAAATGGATAGCCAAAAAAGAACTCTTCTCTGTGCCATTCCTCGGATGGGCGTTAAAGAGCGGGAGAAACATAAGCCTCGACAGGGAAAACCCCCGCAAGGGCCTGAAGGCAATGAACGAGGCAGCCGGCAGAATAAAAGACGGTATGAATGTCGTCATATTCCCGGAAGGGACGTGGAGCACAGACGGCAATCTCCTGCCTTTTAAAAAAGGGGCATTTTCTCTTGCCCTTCGTACCGGTGTGCCTATAATACCAGTGGGCATCAGTGGAACGAGAAAATTGCAGCCGGGAGACTGTTTTGTTCCAAGAGAAAAAGGGCAGGTACATATAAAAATAGGTGAACCGGTGTATATAACAAAAGGAGGGAATTCCGCCAAGGTCCAGTTGATGCATGAGGTGAGATCCCGTATTGAAAGGCTCACAACATGCCAGGACAACTGAAAACCTTACGCTTGTCTTTTGCCCTCTCCGGCCAACTGTTTTCTACACCATGATTCATATTTGGCAGATATTGCGAGGTATTGGTCGACAGTCAGCGGCGGATTGTTCAACCTCTCGATAATATCGGTGTTTAATTGTCCATTTCCGGCAATGTTCTTTCCCGCTTCCTCAAGTAATTTCAAATGATGGTCTAATGTTTGCGGCTCCACCTGGAGAGCTATTGTACCAGGGATACAAATTTCCGCGATCGATTCCGACCCGAAATTTGCAGCCTGCGCACGAAAGGTTGCAATCAGCGGACCAAAGGTCTCCATTTCAGCAAAGCCTGCTGTGGAAATAAGCATCATTTTCTTCGGCATCCGCCAGGCATACGTGTGTCTTACCCTTCCGGAACTGTCTTTTGTAAGGAACGGCTCCATACAACACATGCACCGGTCAATGACCATCTTCAACTGGGCGCTCATACCATCAAGATAGACAGGTGTTGCCATGATCAAGACATCGGATATTTTCAGCTCTTCGTAAATCAGATTCATGTCATCTTTCAGGGCACACTCCCCGGTTTTTCGATGCATACATGAAAGACATGCCGTACAGGGCGATATTTTTAAGTTCTGTATTTGAAATTGCGTTACAAGGGCTCCCCCTTCAGAAAGTCCTTTCACAATGCTTCTCAATAATCTTCCGGTTACACCTTTTTCCCTCCTGGCACTCCCGTTCAAGATCAGTACACGCATGTCATCCTCCTTTATCGCGGATTTATCATTTACCCTTTAATCTTTAATCCCAATCTGGCCTCTTTTCAGGGGATCGGGCACGGCTTCACATGCCAGATCTCCGATGCGTATTCCGCAATGGTGCGGTCGCTTGAGAATTTGCCCGAACCTGCAATGTTCAGAATGGCTTTGCGCGCCCATTCCTGCCGGTCTTCGTAAAGGTGACAGAGCCTCTCATCTGCCTCAAGGTAGGAGGCAAGGTCCGCAAGGTGCATATAGTGGTCTCCGTTACGGAGAAGCGTATCAATGAGCGGGGCAAAAATACCTGGTTCATAGCGGCTGAAGTGGTCTCCAGAAATAAGATCAAGGGCTGCCCGGATCTCTGGTTCGTTGTCATAGTGCCAGTAAGGATTATACCAGTTCCGGCTGTCCGCTACCTGCTCTGCCGTAAGGCCGAAAAGAAAAAAGTTTTCCTCTCCCGCCTCCTCCGCCATCTCAATGGTAGCACCGTCACGGGTCCCTAAAGTCAAAGCGCCGTTCATCATGAATTTCATATTGCTCGTACCGCTTGCTTCAAATCCGGCGGTTGAGATCTGGTTTGACACATCACTCGCAGGAATCAGCCTCTCTGCGAGGGAAACACGGTAGTCGGGAAGGAAGAGGACCTTGAGGCGTCCTTTCATTGAGGGATCGCCGTCGATGGTGCCTGCGAGGTTGTTAATAAACTTGATTATCAGTTTGGCCAGGTTGTACGCAGGGGCTGCCTTGCCCGCAAAAAAGAAGGTCCGGGGGGTAATGTTGAGATCAGGGTTTTCCCTGAGGCGGTTGTAGAGGATGACAACACGAAGGGCATTGAGCATCTGCCGTTTATATTCATGGATACGTTTTATCTGGCAGTCAAAGATCGTATCCGGATCGGCTATCTGGCCTGTTGCTGATGAGAGCCAGTCGGCAAACCGCCTCTTTGCATCCCCTTTTGCCTTAATGATGCTGTCACGGAAGCCTTTGTCATCAGCAAGGGGTATGAGCATCTTCAGTTGACTGAGGTCAGTGATCCAGCCGTCACCAATGGCTTCGGTGATCGTCTCTGAGAGTTCGGGGTTTGCGAGCAGCAGCCAGCGCCGGGGCGTGATTCCGTTTGTTTTGTTATTGAAACGCTCCGGAAACATATCCGCCAGATCCTTGACTGTCTGGGTGCGGAGAAGCTCAGAATGGATGGCTGCAACTCCATTGGTGCTATGGGTGCCAACAATCGCCAGGTTGGCCATGCGAATCTTCTGTTCCGGTCCTTCCTCGACGATACTGACCCGTTGCATCAGGCCATCGTTTCCCGGAAATCGGACCCTGGCCTCATCAAGGAGGCGACGGTTGATTTCATGGATAATCTCCAGAAGGCGGGGCAGCATAATGTCAAACCATTCGCGGGGCCACTTTTCGAGGGCTTCAGGCAGCAGGGTATGGTTTGTATATGCCAGAGTCCGTTTAGTGATATCCCACGCCTCGTCCCATCCAAGACAGGCATCGTCGAGGAGTATGCGCATCAGTTCAGGGACGGCCATGGATGGGTGGGTATCATTGAGCTGTATGGCAGCCTTTTCAGGCAGGGCGGCCCAATCGGTGTTCGTGCGCCGGAACCTTCGTATGAGGTCTGCAAGGGAGCACGCCACGAGAAAATATTCCTGCACAAAGCGCAGCCCCTGCCCTATACTGGTGGAATCGTCAGGATAAAGCACACGGGTAAGGGATTCGCTCGCAAGGGTACCGGCCAAAGCAGCAACAAAATCGCCGCTGCTGAATGCCTGAAAATCAAAGTAATTAGGTGCTGCCGCAGCCCAGAGCCGCAGTGTATTTACAGTCTTCCCGCCGTAACCAACTACAGGGCGGTCAAAAGGCATCCCAAGGAGCACCGCTGGACGGCCTACAACTGCCCGCAGGCTCCCCCCGCTTATTTCAAAGGAGGAATTAAGCTTTATTTCAACCACTAACTCCGGACGCGCCACCTCCCAGGGATCCGGCCTGCGGAGCCAGTTGTCGGGCTGCTCACGCTGCCATCCGTCCTCGATGGACTGTCTGAAGATACCATACTCATAACGAAGTCCGTAGCCCATGGCAGGGAGATGCATAGAGGCCATGGAGTCGAGGAAACATGCTGCCAGCCGCCCAAGTCCGCCATTACCAAGACCCGCGTCCGGCTCCTGTTCGAGCAGTCCAATCCAGCCGATCCTGTCCTCATCAGTGTTCTGCTCAATAAGGGAACTGAGGAGCATATTGGTCACGTTGTTTGCCAGGGAACGGCCCATAAGAAACTCCATGGACAAATAATAGATACGCTTCACATTATGCTGCTCGTACATACCCCCCGTAGCGATCCAGCGCTGCGAGAGTACATCCCGGACGGATCGTGCTGCTGCCTCAAAACGTTCACGGAGACCGGTAGCAGACTCCTTGATGACATTGTCAAAGATGAGATGCCTCTCGTAAAGACCATCCTCTCCGGTGAACTGAACGGGTCCGCATCCGTACTGTCGTATAAGTTCTGCATAAAGGTCATTTCTGTCTTGGATCCGGGATTTTCTGGTACCTTTTCGGTTAACCATGTTTTCTGTTTTTTTTGCTGTCATATCATCATCCTTCCCCGCTCGGGTTTTTCTTAATGAATCATATAAAGGATTTTCCTATATTCTCAATTTAATTTCAAACAGAAAAACCTCCACCATCTTCATCAACTGCAATTTGAAAGCAGATATGCCCAAAAAGCCCACTTCTTTTGAGGCCTCAAAAAGCGAAGACTTCCACCGTTAATCAACAAACGCCTGGTTGGTCCGGACTGAGTCACAACTCACTGGAGGACTGACCTCTATCCCGGGTAATTTCTCAATATCAGGTATTTCGCACTCACGAATCAGGATATCCCTGATATTAATCGCCGTATAACAAATGTAATATTATAGGTATGCTACTTGCGAATAATAACATGGAAATAATGAACTGCGCAGAGATAAAACGCAATGGCTGGTTCAGCAGACTGGCAAGAAAGTTTCAGCAAAAAACTGTTGCAGAAGAGACTTCTCCTGTCCCGGTGTTCCCCGTTGATGAATCAAATCCGTTCTCTATTGCAGGGTGGGATATCCAATAATTGAACAGAAGTGTGTCTTCCCCGGTCACTCTGCTGTCTTAATTGTATCGATTAAGACTTTTCCTGACATCCTCATAATCATCATGTAACATTTCAATAAAATAATGGGACGAAAAACATCTTATTGACGTCACTGGCATCAAAACCTTTGGAATATAAAATTTATTGCATTTTCAGGGAGTTTGTAAGAAGATTAGAGAAAGGGCATGATATTATGCCTCTACATAATTGTTAAAACAGCCTCGGATGAGAAGCACACAAGGAGAAGCAACAGTGAAAAAGATATCAGGGGGGCTATCCATATCAGGTGTGGCGCTCTTCATTATACTGTTTCTATCAAGCTCTTTCTCATCAGCGCAGACACCGGTCTACACTATTTACAGCTCAGCAAGAAATACGGCTGACCAGACCTTTATCCCCTATGTTGTCGTAGCCGTCACAGATGCCTCTGGCAACACCTATGCCGGAGGAGGGATTACAGACACATCGGGCAACTGCGTTGTGCCCGTCTCATCTCCAGGTTCGTACAAAATCTCTGCATCAAAGTTCGGCTATGCCGACTTATCTCCCGGCGAAACCATAGTATTAACTGATACGAGCCCGAGCAAGGCTGTGCCCCTCTACATGGAGCGACAAACGGTTCTTCCCCTTTCCGCGGGCTGGAATTTCATCTCTTTTCCGAGGCTTCCGGCAGACAGGAACATAGAGAATGTTCTGCAAACGGTGCTTGCCCACTTGAATATTGTTTGGGGATATGACAATCAAAACAAAACCTGGCTCAAATATAAACCCTCAACCTCACCCTCAACCTTAACTTCCATCGATCCCGGCAAAGGATATTGGCTATATCTCAACGATCCTGCTTCTTTGGCTCTGGAAGGAGGTGACGTTTCTCCAAACGTTCAGCTCTATGGCGGATGGAACCTTGTAGGGTTCAATGGCGCTGACGGCACAAATGCTGACACATCCCTTTCTGGTATTACCGGTAATTGGTCCATCCTCTGGAACTGGAAAAACGGTCAGTGGAAAATTAAACGGCCATCCCCGGATTGGGTGGGCATCCCTTCCATTCTGATTCCCTTCCCTGGAATCACCATCTTTAATCAGGGCAGGGCATACTGGATAAAGGTGAAAGAAGATCACTCCTGGGATCAGGCATATGTACCAAGGTTTATTACCGTGGGTGAAGGGGCATCGGGATACGGACAATTCTATCTTGGTGGAAAACCCTGGTTTCCCTATGGCCAGAATTACAATCCCATGTACGCCCTGCAATTTCCCCTGAGTTACCCTGAAAACTGGCTCGGATCTGACTATAATGGCGACAGCATCGAGGCCGACCTCAGAATGATGGCGGCTCTGGGGATAAACTGCATTACGATCCAGGGGTCGTTATATCTGACTGCTCCTCCGAACCTTTCCGACTTTCTTGACCGCTGCCGGCGGAATAATATGAAGGTCATCCTCGCCTTCCCCAAGGCAAATATGATGGCGCCCCTCCCCATTGAGGGCCCCCCGGTTGCCCAGTCCAATCCACACTATATCGATCCCGAGACGGCCATGGACACGATCGTCACTGCCTTGAATCTTGCCGGCCGTGACGAGGTCATGGCATACCACATCGCCTGGGAGCCCTCCCTCGGTACATGGGCCGCTGGCAGGTCCGCATGGGATGGTGTCTGGTCCCGCTTCATCGACCGTGAATTCGGCAGGGCCGCCACACCGGGCCGCCCGGCAGTGAGCCCGGTAAGCGATGCCAGCGCTGCTTTCGGTGTACCACTCATCATGCAGACAGACCGTGATCAGCCCCCCATCGACAGCAGCCCGAATTATCTTGACCCGGCCTCGGGTGTTGTTTCCCATACACTTCCCGTAAGAACTACACCGGGCAAATCTTACACTTCCACCATCCTGGTGCGTAACATGGGACGAGGCACCTGGGAAAAGGGAAAGGTTTTCCTCGGAAAGGTTTTCGGTCAGGGTCTGCCTGACGGGCCAATCGATTTTTCCGCGGATACCATTGCACCGTTGCAGGATGCGTCATTCAATTTTTCATATGTCGCCCCGTCAAGTCCGGGGCGCTACAGGTTGAGACTCAGCATGTTCACAGCGGGCAAAGGGGGTATTTCATACCGTTTTAGCAGCATCTTTGAATGGGAAGTCGAAGTTGCTGCCTCCGGTTCAGAAGTTGCACGCACCATAACTGAGCCGGTACCGGTTTTCGGCCCCTCCGACAAAGACCTGATTCCACCTGCGGACCCTTCGGCCAATTACAAGGCCCATTATCTGGTCAATGCCTTCCGGCGCTGCATTGACACCGAAACATCAACCCGCTTCGGACGGGTAACCCGGCGGATACGTCAACTGGACCCCAACCACCTAATCTCCGCAGACCAAGGCAAGGATGGGAACGGCAACCCTTACGAGGTCAAAGACTACCCCCTGGAACTCCCTGCAACAGCATTCCATTTTGATTATCTCGGCTTGGAGAATTACTATATAAATAAGGACAATGTCCCTGATGACATACTGAGCGGCGTGGCCGTGATCCACTCATACAGCCGCTGGGCGAGTAAAGGAAAGCCCGTTATCTGGACCGAAGAGGGATACCAGTACCATACCGCGAACCCCGATGACCAGGCAGCATACCACAGAACCTTTATCAATGCGATGCTTCAGACAACCGGAAACGGCATCCAGTTCTGGTGGTGGCCCGGCGGGGAGCGGATTGTCCCGGACGGCAGCCTCAAGGACTGGGGTTTTATTGACCCCGCATACAGCAACCCGCGGCCATCCGCTTTCGTCCTCAATGAATTGAAAGTCAGCGCTACAAGTCCCCGGACTATTCCGGCAGCAGCCGTTACCGGACTGATTGATCCCATGGAAACACCTCAAGGTTTTGCCGGGATATTTGCATTACACCGCACGGACGCCCTCAACGCAGTAAAGGCAGACAATCGATATGTCATGGAGGGGGTAGGCGAGTCAACAACATCCGGCCAGCAGCCGGTCATCTTAGGGGGCCTGCCGAAATACCTGCGGGCAGAGATTTCGAAGGTCGAATTGAAGGCGGGGTCTGACGGTGATTGGTTCGAGGTCCGGGACGGAATGGTTTACGCAGTCCCGGCAGGAACGAGTATCCACGCGAGGGCCCAGATCATCAACCTGGGAGAAACCACATGGCTCAATAATGTTGCTTTCGCCGGAAACCAAAAGAGCGACGATTATCTTCTCTTTCCGCGGCAGTATCTGCCTTCTCAGGTTCCGCGAATGACAGCGATTGGATTTAATCCCTTTCTCCTTTCTTCAGGACTCGCGGCAGATAAACCGCTGCAGCCCGTGCAATTTCAGATGATTGCAGAAGGCGCTGGATGGGAATCAGTCTGGATAACCGGTTCAGTGCATGTTTATCTGGCAGTGTACCAATAATCCAGGGCAAGTCATTAAGAAGCAGTGTTGGGCTATCCCTCACAAACACACCCTTAAGCGCTGGATTAGGAATTGATGTTTAGAGGGTTAGCTAATCATCCAAACATCCAACCTTCCAATCATCCGAAATCCTTTACCCCTT
>CAYMTB010000015.1:0-26808 GCA_964393225.1 uncultured Syntrophorhabdaceae bacterium | reverse complement strand
GATACAAAGGACACGTCAGTCTTCAATCCTCGGAAAAATAGGGGCTATTTTCCCTATTGCAGCCATATCATCGATACAATAAAAAACCTTTTCTCCATCGAACGATATCTTTTCTATCATTTTGCCGATGCCGATCGCGTTCCAGATGGACTGGGATTTGACAGGCATAAAGGGATAAAGAAGCATAGCAGTAACCCTTAAACCATTCCAGAGATTATAGAGAACTGTTTTAATCCTTGGGTCACCTTCTTTGGCAAGTTTCCATGGTGCTTCAGAGTCAATATATTTGTTGAGTATTGATGTTATTTCAAAGACATGCTGCAATGCTTTATAGTATGAAAATATTTCCATCTCCTTTTGATATTCATCGATGAGTTGTCTTACGCGTTCCTCCACATGCTCATCCATTCCACCCTTTGTTTCAGGTTTCTCTACTTTACCTTTCAGGAATTTTCCGATCATGGTAACGCTTCTGCTTACCAGGTTCCCGAGATCATTGGCAAGATCCCCGTTAATCCTGTGTTTAATGGCATCCTTCGAAAAATCACCATCCAGTCCGAAGGGCACTTCCCTGAAGAGAAAAAACCGGAACTCGTCTACACCATATTGTTTTACCACCTCATTGGGATCAATCACATTTCCTAACGATTTTGACATTTTGTGACCCTCTGTGGTCCACCAGCCATGGGCAAAAATATGCTTCGGCGGCTCAATACCAAGAGACATTAAAAAACTGGGCCAGTAAACAGCGTGAAACCTCAAAATGTCCTTACCAATGAGGTGTGCATCACAGGGCCAGAAGGCATTAAACAATTCATCATCTTCAAGAAAACCTATCCCGGTAAGATAGTTTGCAAGTGCATCAAACCATACATATACAATATGGTCAGCCTTCATGGGTACAGAGATGCCCCATTTGAAGCTCGTCCGGCTCACGCTTAAATCCCGTAAGCCGCCTTTCACGAAACTCGCTACTTCGTTGTAACGGACCTCCGGCATAACAAAATCCTTCTTTTCCTCTAAAAGCTTGAGCAGTTTGTCTCCATACTGAGACAGTTTGAAGAAATAACTCTCTTCTTTCAACTTTTCGGTGGGCCTGTGACAATCAGGGCAGTGTATCCCGTCATGCAGCTGCAAATCTGTAAAATAACTTTCACAGGGCACGCAATACCAGTCTTCATAAGCTCCTAGATAGATATCTCCCTTCTCAAAAACCTTTTGAAAGATATATCGAACAACCTTTTTGTGCCTCTCTTCTGTCGTTCTCACAAATCCGGTATTAGAAATGTTAAGCTCCTTCCAGAGGTCAATAAACCGGTGTACTGTTCTGTCGGCAAGTTCCCGGGGGGAAATTCCCTGCAGTTCCGCTGCCTTTTCGACCTTCTGCCCATGCTCGTCTGTCCCTGTCAGAAAGAACACATCATATCCGCATATCCTCTTATATCTGGCCATAATGTCTGCAGCCACAGTGGTGTAAGCATGACCTATATGGGGTACGTCATTAATGTAATAGATGGGGGTGGTGATGTAATATTTTTTACTCATATATTAACTCCGTTTTTTTGTTGAACCAGAATCACAAAGTATTATTTTGCCTAAATTTCTAATTTCTAATTTCTAAATAAATTCAAAACTCAAACGCTCACAGTATTTAGAATTTTGGTCATTATGTATTTTGAATCGTGGCCCGTTTATCATTCACCCTATTTTTATGTCTTTCAGCCCTGCAGTAACCTGCTTTCCGTCGTCGAGCTCAATGATTAGCGTCGAACTTAATGTGTTGTGTTTTACAACTTTCCCCTCGCCCTGCGGTATCGTCACCCTCTTCCCTACTTTTGGAAAATTCTTTTTATAATCAGCGTACATGTCGTATTCAAAGGAGAGGCAACACATAAGCCTTCCGCAAATTCCTGATATTTTTGCAGGGTTTAATGCAAGATTCTGTTCTTTCACCATTTTAATGGACACAATAGAAAAATTATTCAAAAACTTCCTGCAACAACAAACATTTCCACAATTTCCGAGTCCCCCTATAATCTTTGCCTCATCCCTCACACCGACCTGCCTCAATTCTATTCTTATCTTGAATTCCTTGGCGAGCTCTTTTACAAGCTCTCGAAAATCCACCCTGCTTTCCGAGACAAAGTAAAAAAGAAGTTTTGTACCGCCAAAAAGATATTCGGCCCATAGTAACTTCATGGGCAGATTCATTTCCCGTATCTTCTTTCTACAAAAATCAAAGGTGTACTGTTCTTTTTCTTTCAGAGAAATATATTCCTTGATTTCCTCTTCGGTGGCCTTCCTCGTTATCTTTTTAAGCCCTGTCCTTTTTGTTTCCTCTGGCTCAGTAATAACAACACCGAGACAAATACCCTTATCAAGCTCACTGACTATATAATCACCAGCCTTTATATCTTCGGATGCTTCCATTTCTACTATACCTGTTAATTTATCAATCCTTACGCTGCATATCCTCATGCTGACTCCATTAAACGTAACATTAAATTTTCAAAAACAAGCCACTTGTTTACATTATACCGTAAAAGATTAATGGCATGTTCTATTCTTTGTATCGAGGTGTTTATCCTGACCAGGTTGATCTTTTCCCATTCCAGAAGTTCCCGTATATCCTTATTAACGATCATCAAAGCATCACCACATTCACGAACACAATATACATCTCTGTAAAGCGAAAGAATGAATGAGAGAAACATGGTCATTTCTCTCTGGTTTTTTGCAACCTTCTCAGCAATCACGCTTGCCCTTAAAAAGCTTTTATTTTTACCAAGCACCAACTCCGCTATCTTTCTCCGTAATGAAAAGTTTTCTTCCATTGTCCAGAAAAGCCCGCTTCCAATACTCCCATGTGAGATATGTGAGAGCAACTCCGCTTTCTCATTATCCACGAGTAAAGTGCCTTTAAAGTACTCTTTGAGTTGTTCCCTGTAAAGCGGGCTGAAGACGAGTCTCATACAGCGTGACCGTATGGTGAGAGGGATATCCCTTTCTGATGGTGTTATAAGAAAAAAGATATTAAATAACGGGGGCTCTTCAAGGGTCTTCAACAGCGCGTTTTTTGCTTCACGGGTCATTCTTTCTGCATTGTCAATAATAATTATGCGTCTCTGGCTTTCATAGGGGTATTCGTATACTTCCTTGCTTATATTTCTTGATTGTTCTATTCCTATCGATTCCTCGTTTCCCGCATGTAAAATATCAGGATGGCTGCCGCGGTCAATTTTAATGCAGGGACGGCATACGCCGCAGGCAAACCCCTTATCGCAGAGAATGTGCTTTGCGAATTCTAAAACAACCTTCTTTTTCCCGATCCCTTCCGGGCCGGAAAAAAGAAATGCATGCGGCAGACGTTCCTTCTCCAGCAGGGAGAGGAGTATGTTTTTCTGTTTTTCGTGGCCGATAATACTGTCAAATCCCATGATTTTTTAAAAGTTTTTCAACCTTATCCCTTATCAGCATATGTATATCGTCGACCTGTTTCTTCCCATCCACAACAAAAAATCTCTTCGGGTCTTCCGTTGAAAGCTTCAAGTATGATCTCTTAATCTTCCCGTGAAAGGCTGCATCTTCCTTCTCGAATCTGTCCATAGAGAATCCGTTGGCTATCTTTCTTTTGAATCCCTCGCTAACATTGCAGTCCAGAATAACGGTAAGGTTCGGCCTGATACCTTTTGTGACAAGCCTGTTCAGGGTCTCAATAATTCCGAGATCAATACCCCTCCCATACCCCTGGTATGCGTATGAAGCATCCACAAACCTGTCGCACAGAACTATTTTACCGTCATGAAGCGCCGGCATAATAAGCTCCTCAACGAGCTGTGCACGCATTGCCATAAACACAAGGAGTTCTGCTAAGGGGAAAATATGAACATCCTGCTGGAGAAACACCTTTCGCAAGTCTTCTCCGAATACTGTCCCGCCAGGTTCACGCGTTTTAACAACATCGAATCCCTTTTCCTTCAGATAATTGTATAAAAGCGCTATTTGTGTCGATTTACCGCTGCCCTCTATGCCTTCAAACGTTATCAGCATATTCCCTGCCTATTTCACACGTTCCATGTACTGACCTGTCCTTGTGTCTATCTTTACCTTGTCTCCTTCATTAACAAATAAAGGAACCTGTATCGTATGTCCCGTTTCCAGCAGAGCAGGTTTTGTAGCATTCTGGGCAGTGTCTCCCTTTGCTCCGGGCTCTGTCTGTTCGATGAGGAGTTCTACAAAATTTTGAATCTCCACCCCGATTGTCCTCCCCTTATAAAAAAGTACATCAATGACAATACCCTCTTTCAGGTAATTCTTTGCATTACCAAGCTGCTCCTCATCGATGTATAGCTGATCATACGTGCTCGTATCCATAAAATGGTATTTATCGCCCTCCTTATAAAGAAACTGCATGTCTTTCTCTTCAAGTTCCGGCACCTCAAATTTATCGCCGGATCTGTAAGTCATATCAAGAACATTTCCCGTAATAAGACTCTTTATCCGTGTCTTGACAAAGGCAGCTCCTTTTCCAGGTTTAACGTGCTGGAATTCAACAATCACAAACGGCTCGTTTTCCCAGAGGAGTCTGAGGCCCTTTCTAAATTCTGATGTGGCAACTATCATTATATCCTCCCTTTCCTTTAGCATATAGCGGGTAGCGTATAGCGTTTAGTTTTAAACCTATCCGCTCTACGCTCTACGCTCTACGCTATCTTTACTCTACGCTATACAGCTAATACTCAGCATATCCTTCCTGATGCTTGTAAGCACTCTCGCACTGTTCTCTGTAATAAGCAGCATATCTTCAAGCCGAACCCCGCCCACATTGGGCAGATAGATGCCCGGCTCAATAGTAATGACCATATTCTCTTCGAGAACACCTTCCCCCGTACTATTTATGGCAGGTGCTTCATGGACTGCTATACCGATTCCATGACCTGATCCATGCCTGAAATATTCTCCATATCCTGCATCATCAATAAACCCTCTTATGATCATGTCCAGCTCTTTAATTGAAATACCCGGCCTCGCCTTTTCCAAACCAAGCTTCCTTGCATCATCAACGATCGTGAAAATTTCTCCTAATTTTCCATTCGTTTCGCCCATTGAGACTGTACACGTTTCGTCACTGCAGTAACCGTCAACCCGGGCGCCAAAATCAATAATTACCGTCTCGCCCTTCTTGACTTTCTTGTCCGTGGGAATTGCATGGGGCAGGGCAGCTCTTACACCCGATGCGACTATAGTATCAAAGGAAGGGCAATCTGCCCCCAACATTCTCATGGCATAATCAATCTCATTGGCGATCTCTCTTTCTGTCTTTCCCGGACGGATCTTTTCAAAAACATCCACAAAGGCTTTAGTTGAGATATCCACCGCCTTCATTATTGCGTCTATTTCCTCAGGTTCTTTACACTTCCTGATTCCTTCGATTTCATTATCCATAGGGATTAAATCAACACCCCGAACAGCATCTCTCCATCTGCTGTACATGAAGTATGTTGTATGTATGCTGTCAAAACCCATTTTTTTAATACTGTATTTCCTGCAAATCTCTTCAAGGGGGCTTTCCTTCCGGTTTAATTCTATTACCTTAACGTCTTTCGCAACCTCTTGCGCATAGGTAATGTATCTGAAATCCGTCAGGAGCAGCACATCACCTTTTGTCACAACGAGGGTCCCTTCGGAACCTCTGAACCCGGTCAGGTAAAAGATATTATCCATACCCTTCATGATGAATGCATCCAACTCTTTATTAACGAGGAGACTGAAAACCTTATCAATCCTGCCCTGTTTCATCTCATATCTACCATAGCTTTTTCTGTAAGATTTTTTTAAACCCGGGAGATTTATTTTTTTCTTTTAGCTCTTTTTTCAGAGATGAAAGCCTCTGCTTGTAGAAGGTATTCTCCGGTTCTTTCTTTGAGAGTTTTTCGTATATCTCGATCGCCTTTTCAATATAACCCTGTTCAAGGTATATATCTGCAAGTGTTTTAGATAATATTTTGCTTTTTTCCAGGTCCATGTGGGCTAATTAAATGAATCTACCTTTTAATATCAAGTCAAATCATTGCAATACAGTGAATAGTATACAGTGAATAGCGAAAAAACACAAATCATAAGGATGGTAACAAGACTGCTTTATATTTCACTCACCATGTAAAAAACACCAAAAAAAGAGCTTGCAATGATAACGTTCTGAACACTTGTTATACGGATAATCTCTTTTGCTAAATTCAAGGCAGTCCCTTTATCACGCAATAGATCATATTTGTTTATAACTATCGTATATTTTCCGGTATCAACACCTTTTAACATTACATCATTCGAGAAAAATTGCAAAAAGACCCGAGGTGTTATTATATCGGTGCCTTTTATTCCTGTAGCCTGATGAAAAAGCTCCCATCTGAAAACTTTATCTTCAATTTTGCCGTAAAGAGCATCGAATCCGCAAAGCACACATATTTTTTCCGAAAATGGTGGTATGGCAGGCTCATAAGGTGCAGGAAATTTCATGGGCTTGCCTTTTGCCCCATCCGCTTCAATGAGAACAAAATCGTATATCCTGCCAAGCCTTTCAATTTCATCAAATTCCAGCCCTGTCAGTTTCCCATGGCTTACAGCTTTTCCAATTCTGATGAATCCCAGGTTTTTTGTCCATTCAGATCCATCCTCGACCAGCACATATGGTTCCCTCGCAAATATCTTTGTTGTCGTTGTAATGGCTACACTTTTTCCTCTTCTCGATAGCTCCCGGGCACACAATTCTATAAATGCTGTTTTCCCGCCGGAACCAACGTATGTTATAAACCGAAAATTTGAAAGGAGTGTTACGGGGTCAATCTTTTGAAAATGCCACATACGGTAATGATTTTAAGCGATTAATAATTATCATTGCAGTTTCCCTGTCTTTTTCTTTTACAAAAAGCGCTGCGTATCCTTTCTGCAGAACAAAAAGACCATCATATGCTGTGTCTTTATATTCCTTAATGCTATATTCAATGTCATCCTTTTCGAGAGCATCCTTGATTATATCCATCTCAAAGATGCTCTCAATCGTATGAATCTTGACCCATTTATTTGAATACATTCCCTTTTTGCGATGCACCTTTTTCTGTTGAAACAGGGGGAGCCATTGAAGCAGAGGGAGCCATTGAAGTAGAGGGACCTACCCATATTTCCACTTCAGCATCAAACGACTCTTTTGTCATTTTTATATTACATGTCTTGTCTTCTTTCGTAAAGTTTAATGCGACTTCCTTAAACTTAAAACTATTCACAAATTTCCAGCCATTTTTGATCATATTAACTTTGAAGTAGTTTTCCAGGGATTGCAAATCCACGTTTCCCCTCAAAACGAGTACTCCTACCCTCAAGTTGACCGTTTCATAAACAAAGCTTTTTTCGTTGACCAATGTAAGCTCCTTGGGAACAGGCACATCAGGAAATCCATAATAGGCCTGGTTAAACTGTTCAGACCTGGGCGCTGACGCAGGCTCTTCTTTGGAAGTACCCTTATTGAAATACGCACATCCTGAGACGATAAAAAGCATCATAATGAACAAGGCAAGACTTTTTTTCATAAATACCCTCCTTTATTTTTTCCTTTCAAGACAGGCGTATGCACTGTGATTATGAATACTTTCAAAGTTCTCCGCTTCAATAGCAAACCACGTGAAATTCTGATCTTCTTTGAGTATTTCAGCAATATCCCTAACCACATCCTCAACAAATTTAGGGTTTGCAAAGGCCCTTTCCGTCACAAACTTTTCATCCTCTCTTTTGAGTATAGAGTATATATCACTACTTGCGCATCCTTCAATAATATTAATTAAGTCTTCTATCCAGAAAAACTTTTTAAATTTAACATCAACTTTTACGATGCCTCTCTGGTTATGCGCACCCTGCTCACTTATTTCTTTAGAACAAGGACAGAGGGTATTAATTGGAACAGTCACAGAGACAATAAACTCTTTCATCTCGCCGGAACCATCCATGTGTCCGAGAACGCCACACTGGTATTCAAGGTAGCTTGGGGTTTTCGTTACAGGGGCCTCTTTTTTTATAAAATAGGGGAACCGGACCTCCAGATGGGCAGCCTCCGCGTTCAATTTGTTTTTCATCTCCCTCAAAATATTAGGGAAATTCTTCATATTTATCATGCTTTTATTGTCGTGGAGAATTTCAACAAACCTGCTCATATGCGTCCCTTTGAAGTTGTGCTGGAGATTTACATACATGTCTATCGTGGCAACGGTATGTTGAAAACCGTTTATCTTATCAAAAACCATAATGGGATATTTTACGTTTTTTACACCGACTTTATCGATTTCTATCTGTCTCGGGTCGTGCATATTCTGTACATCGATCATATTTTTCTTATTCCCCATATGCTGCATAGGCATTTTCTGATTCCCAGACCTTCACTTCTTTGAGGGAAACACCTTTCTCTTTTACAGCATTTTTTAATTCATGGAATATAAACATTGCAATATATTCAGATGAGCTTGCTCTTTCACTAAAAAAAGGGATCTCGTTTATAAATTTGTGGTCTAATGTGTTCAATATATTTTTTACATACTGTTTGAGAACTTTAAAATCCACAAGCATGCCGTCGCTGCTCAATGTTTCCCCGCTGAAAAAGGCTTCAACGAAAAAATTATGACCGTGAAGGTCTTCACATTTTCCGTGGTAATTCTCTAACCTGTGGGCTGCTGAAAAAACGTCTTTAACATAGAGGGTAAACATAGGGATAATCTATATGCTGGGCCTGATGTTGTCAATAGATTCCCCTGGGTAAGCCAGTGGGAATCTATTAATCTTTTACGGATAAACCGGATAAAGACATCGAGTTACTTGCTCTTCTTTACTGCCTTGTTGATGATTACATACCCGTTATTGGGCCCGGGTATTGCCCCTTCAATCATGAGAATATTATTGTCACTCCTGACTTCTACCACCTTAAGGCTCTGAATTGTCACCCTGCTGTTGCCCATATGTCCGGGCATCTTCTTCCCTTTCATTGTCCTTCCGGGTGTCATATTCTGACCGATCGAACCGCCGTGTCTGAAATACTCGTGAGCGCCATGAGATGCTGGAGCCCCAGCAAAACCATGCCGTTTCATGACACCGGCAAACCCTTTCCCTTTTGATGTTCCAGTCACATCCACAAACTCACCGATCTCGAACATTTCCACGGAAATCTGTGAACCCACTTCATTTGCATCAGCTTCTTCAGCGTTTACCCTAAATTCTTTAAGAAAACTTACAGGCGGGGTATTTGCCTTTTTAAAATGTCCTGTAAGGGGTTTGTTGACACGGTTTGTCTTTTTTATCTCTTCAAAACCTAATTGCACAGAAGTGTACCCTTCTTTTTCTGCGGTCTTCTTCTGGACAACATAGCATGGTCCTGCCTGTATGACCGTAACCGGCACAATACTTCCGTCTCCATGAAATATTTGAGTCATTCCAAGTTTCTTTCCAAGGATTCCAAGTCCCATTTGACACCTCCAAAAGGATATAAATATAGTAAAATAGAAGCCCAAAGTCAAGCTGAAAGTTGTTGCAACCTCTTTCATAAGCATGTTAAAAGGTTACATGCTTATTATTATCAGCAATCTGCACTTTTTTGACGATGTGTTTTCACACAACATATTGCACCGTGTTTTTTCACATTTTTGAATTGTGGAATGGAATGTTGAAGGGATAACTTCCCTTGGAACAGGCTGCAAGTTGCGAGTTAGGGGTTAGTTGAAAAACCATGGCCGTCATTGAAACCATAGCCCCCATATTCCTAATCATTATCTTCGGTTACATTATTCAAAGAAAGGGATTTTTTAAGGACCAGTTTATCGCCGAAATAAACAGGTTCGTCTTTCTTTTTCCACTGCCCCTTCTCATATTCACAGGGATTGTCAGGTCAAACATCAAAGACGTATCGGCAACGCATATTTTTTCAGTCATCCTGCCTACCCTGGCCATTATGCTCCTGTCACTCCTTATAGGGATTATCGGAGGATTGAAAAAAGGGACGCTCGGAAGCTTCGTCCAGACCACTTTTCATGGCAACGTAACATATATAGGGCTCGCGGTGCTGTTTTACATGCTTGGAGACGAGGGGCTTAAAAGAGGGAGTATCCTCATCGGTTTTCTGATCCTTGTCAATAATGCTCTTTCCATCGCCATCCTCTCCTGGACCGTCAATTCCCACAAAAATGCAGCCAAAGCATTACTTTCAATCATTAAAACACCCGTTATTATTGCAACCTTTGCGGGGATTATTGTCCTTTACAGTAAAATAACCATTCCCGATATCATATTCAGGAGCATGGCAATTGTTGGGAATATCGCTCTCCCTATGGCGCTTCTCATCATCGGAGCATCCATTTCTATCGATACCCTGAAAAAATCATTTAAGCTTTCCGCCATCGTCACCATTATCAAACTTGTTGTGCTCCCCGGTTCCGCTATACTATATTGCAAATTCTTCTGTATCGGTCCGAGTGATATCCTGCCGTCAATAGTGCTCCTCGCTACCCCGACAGCACTCACATCGTTCATACTCGCAAAGGAAATAGGGGGTGATACGGATCTTGCATCCGGTGCCGTGACACTCTCCACTCTTGTTTCACCTTTCACCTTTGCCCTCTGGGCGTCAGTGATACTATAAAACTCAGAAACAGGGCCCCGATTAAGCACTTATCTTATATTTCTTCATCTTTTTATACAGGAGTGTCCTGTGAATGCCCAGCAAATCTGCAGCACGCGCTTTGTTGTTGTTTGAGGCGGAGAGGGCATCCATAATGGCATCCTTCTCAGCCGAAAACGTAATATTTTTCAGTGATGTATCAGCTGTTGCCTGTGAAATAGTTTTCCTGTCCAGCAGATAGAAGGGCAGATCCGAAAGCTGGATTTCGTTCCCGTCATTAAGAGACAGCGCCCGTCCAAGAACATTATAAAGCTCTCTCACATTCCCCGGCCATTCATAATTTACAAAGGTGTCTTCCACATCCTTATCGATTGTTAACACCGGACGGAGAGATTCTTTGCACATCTGCCTTATTACAGCATGAGCAAGAGGGAGTATGGCGTCTTTTCGTTCTTTCAAGGGCGGAATATGAAGCCGTATTACATTCAAACGGTAAAACAGGTCTTTCCGGAATTTTCCATTTTCCACCATTATTTCGAGATTCTGGTTGCTTGCTGCAATAAGCCTGAAATTGGAATTGATATATGAAGTGCCTCCAACACGCTCAAATTCCTTTTCTTCAAGGACACGGAGCAGTTTTGGCTGGATTTCAAGGGGGAGATCGCCGATTTCATCGAGAAAGATTGAACCATGGTGGGCAAGTTCAAATTTACCGGGCTTTCCGCAGTCCCTTGCCCCGGTAAAGGCACCCTTTTCATAACCGAAAAGCTCTGATTCAAGCAGATCCCTTGGAATTGCAGAGCAGTTTATCCTTACAAAAGGATAGAGTCTGCGGTTGCTCGCATTATGTATGGCCTGAGCAAACATCTCTTTCCCTGTACCTGATTCTCCGGTAATCAGCACGGGGAGGTCGGTAGATGCCGCCTTGTGGGCTGCTTCTTTCAGGAGCTTCATTGAATTGCTCACACCGATTATGCTTTCAAAGGTATATCTGGTAGAACGGAGAGAGATAAGTTCCTGCTCATAGTGCTGAACCTTTGACTCAAGGATGCACAGTTTTTTTGCAAGTTTGCTTACATCCCGGACATCTTTAAACATAACCTGACCAAAAACAGCGATTATTTTACCGTTTTTTTTGATGGGAATCCGCTGCACTACCATCTCCTGGCCTTTTATTCTGTGGAGTTCCATGATTTCCGGTTTCCCTGTTTTGGCAACGATATGCAGGCGGCTGTTTTCCACTACTTCTGTCGTATGTTTACCGATCTGCTCCTCGGGGTTTATGCCAAGAAAATCGCCATAGGGCTTGTTAAGATAAAGGATATATCCATCCGGATCGGTTATTATTGCACCATTGTGAATACTGTCCAGTATGAGCTTAAAGAGTTCTAACTGGCTTGCTGTATCTTTCAAACTGAGAAAATATGAATAGAGGTCCCGTTTTTTTTCACTTGAATTTTCCAGGAGAATCGTTTTACCCATATCTACTCCTTTTGTATATGTTATACTTCATCTGATACACTACATGTAGCAATTTTGCAACAACAATTTACCTTAATAAATCATTAAATTATGTGTTAGTACCCCTCTTCCTGGTCATTCCAGGCAAAGCAAGGTATTAAGTTTTTATATAACATCATGATATTATTAGATTGCCCCGTCACTACGCTCCTCATAATGACGATTAAGTTTGTTTTGCGTGATCGCTAATAAACGACTGGCACAAAAGTTGCTGTAAATTATTGTATCCAAAAACAAAACAAAAAGGACAGACCATGAAGATTAAAGAACCGAAAATCAAACAGGAAGATATACTTGTTTTGATTGATGATAATTTTAATCCCCATAACGTGTGCATCATTACAGGGGTGGGAAGTGGCATCGGAAGGGCTGTTGCGATAGCTGCCGCTGCCAATAATCTGATTGTTGTAGGGCTCGATATTGATGAAAACGAGGGAAGGAATACAGAAAAAATGATCCGGAAGATGGGCGGAGAGATGACATTTATCAAAACCGACCTCACTAAAGATGCAGATATCGAAAATGCAGTACGGGAGGCTGCAAAGATTGGCTCTATTAAATATCTTGCTAATATCGCCGGTATCCAGCATATCGACTCAATAGAAAACTTCCCCATGGTAAAATACGATCTCATGATGAACCTAATGGTTCGTGCACCCTTCTATCTGTCAAAACTGATTATTCCCCATATAAAAAGAAGCAGCGAAGGAACAGGCGCCATTGGAAACATGTCCTCAATCCACGGTCATATCAGTACGCTCAACAAACCGGTGTACAATATTACAAAATTTGCCATGAGGGCGCTCAGTCAGTCAATTGCAGCAGAAGGAAACGGAAATATCCGTTCTTTCTCTGTAAGCACCGGTTTTGTGAAAACCAATCTTGCGCTGGCGCAAATCCCTTCCCAGGCGAAACAGCGAGGTATTACAACAGACGAGGTTGTTCATGACGTAATGCTGGGGAAATCAAGGGTAAAAGAGATGATGTCACCCATTGAGGCAGCAAATTTATTCATATTCGGCTTTTCGCGCTACTCCAATTATCTTGTCGGAGGAGACTTATTATTTGACGGTGGGGTAGTCCTTACATATTAGTAAGTTAGAAGATATTTCCTGAATTATTATGGCAGAAAATATCTTCGCTAACGCACTTATCCCGTTTATCGGGGTTAGAAAGAAACAAAAAAATAAAAGGAGGGAGTTATGAAGTTCAAAAAAGTATTTATTGGTGTTTTTGCTTTATTGATCGCAGGAATTTTCTGCGTAAGCAGTGTACAGGCCGCAGACCCTTATAACCTTGGCGTTGCCCTTGGATTTACCGGTACAGGCACACTTTACAGCAAAGACCAGATGGAAGGCATCCAGGTTGCAGTAGACGAAATCAATAAACAGGGCGGTTTTTTAAAACAGCATCCGGTAAAGGTATTTCAGCAGGATACCCAGACGAAGCCCGATGTGGGCGTCCGGACTGTAAAAGACCTGATCCTGCGGGATAAGGTCCGTGCAGTCATTAATGATTACTCCAGCGCAGTAGCCGTTGCGGTAAAGCCGATCTGCAGAGAATACAAGGTAATCCACATAGCGGCCATCAGCAACTCTGAAAATATCACAAAGATTAACTACAGCCCGTATACCTTCCAGGTTGTGCCGAACAGCTACATGCAGGCAAAGGCAGCGTCCTACGCCGTTGCCCAGTTGGCACAGAAGAAGGGATGGAAGGAATATGTAACCCTTGCCTCAGACTACGAATGGGGAAGATCTACACAGGAAGAAGTTGTGACAGACCTTAAAAAGGTTGCACCCTTTCTGAAAGTAAAAAAGGAATTATGGCCGAAACTCGGAGAAACCCAGTTTGCCTCCTTTGTCACAAGTATTATGTCCATGAAACCTGATTTTGTCTACGCATGTCTTGCCTCCAAGGACAATGTAACCTTTACCGAACAGGCAAAGCCTTACGGATTCTTTGACAAGATACCCTATGTAGGGAGCATGCAGAGTGTAACAGAACTGATCACCGAAGCAAAAACAATGCCGAGGGGTCTCGTAGCAATCAGCCGTGCGCCGTTCTTCGCCCACATGGATATACCCATGATGGCAAACTTCGTGAAAAACTACAGGGCAAAATACAACGGTAAATATCCCAGCGACTGGGCTGTCATGGGTTATGACGCGGTCTATGCGCTGAAACAGGGCGTTGAAAAGGCAGGTTCCATTGACAACGACAAGGTAAAAGATGCAATGAAAGGTCTTTCCGTGGACTTAACCCGCGGCAAACTCCAGTTCAGGCCTATTGATAACCAGCTTCGCTGCTCCTCTTATGTGGGCATTGTGAGAGATGACCCGAAATATCCATTCCCGATCCTCGCAGAGCTTATAGAGATTAAGGCTGCCGACAGTGAACGCCCTGAGGCTGAAATTGTAGCTGCAAGACAGGCTGAGAAAAAATAACGTAGCATAAAGGGTAAATCCTATGGAATTCACTTTTCTGTTTTCCCAGTTTATGAGCGGTTTAACCTATGGTTTGATGCTGTTCCTCGTTGCGTCAGGTCTCTCCCTTATCTTCGGCGTAATGAACATCCTCAATTTTGCCCACGCTACATTCTGGCTGATTGGTGCGTATATATGTTTCACCTTCTGGAGTTTGATGGAGG
Organism: uncultured Syntrophorhabdaceae bacterium; assembly: GCA_964393225.1. GTDB lineage: Bacteria > Desulfobacterota > Syntrophorhabdia > Syntrophorhabdales > Syntrophorhabdaceae > MWEV01. Next base: position 11,989 of record CAYMTB010000015.1, on the reverse strand, counting down.
CGCACCAGTTTGCCCTGTGGGTAAGCATCCCGCTTGCTGCACTGGCAACAGCAGCCTTCGGGTGGGTCTGTGAGGTTGTTCTTATCAAAAGGATATACAAGAGAGAACTCCATGAGCAGCTCCTCATCACCTATGCCATGGCGTTAATCCTTGGCGATTTGATTAAGATCATATGGGGGCCGACGGACAGACTTATTGTCCGTCCCCCCATCATTCAACAACCCCTTCATCTTTTCGGAGCCCCTATCGATTCATATTTTATCTTTGTGATTCTCATAGGTTTTACTGTAGCTATAGGGCTCTGGTGGTTTTTGAAATACACAAAATACGGCCACATAGTAAAGGCGGCTGTCTTCAGCAGGGAGATGGTGGGCGCCCTCGGGATTCCTATCCCGAAGATCTATACCTGGGTCTTTACATTGGGAATTTTCATTGCAGGATTGGCTGGAGGCGTCCAGTCGGCAATCGGTTCGGTGACTCTGGGTATGGATACCAATATTATCATCCAGGCCTTCTGCGTTGTGGTCATCGGGGGCTTCGGCAGCCTCATGGGTACACTGGTGGGGTCACTCATAGTCGGTGAAGTTTTCTCCTTTGCCATTCTCTACTGGCCTGACGGTGCAATGGTTCTCATCTTCGTTATTACTGCAGCGATTCTCATTGTAAGGCCGTGGGGACTCTTTGGAACACCGTTGAGGGCATAATATGGACAAGAAAAATAGTTTTCTAAAACGATTCCGGCTCCCTGCAGGCCTCTTTTTTGTGGCGCTTATCCTGCCTCTGGTGGTCAGCGAATTCTGGGTTCATGTCTTTACTGAGATCATCATACTCGGTCTCTTTGCGGCAGCATTCAACCTGATTTTCGGGTATATGGGGCAGTTAAGTTTCGGACAGGCGGCATATTACGGGATAGGCGCTTATACGACAGGGCTCCTCATGGTAAAGCTCCAATGGCCGATCTTCGTGTGTCTGCCCGCTTCCATGATAACTGCAGGCCTGGGGGCGCTGATTCTTGGATACTTCTGCGTCAAATTGAGGGGCATTTACTTTGCGATTCTCACAATGGCCTTCGGACAGTTTGTATTCTTCATCATCTTCCAATGGTACTCTTTCACAGGGGGCGATAATGGCCTCCAGGGGATCAATCCCCCGATGTGGCTTTTCAAGGCAAACGCATATTATTATTTCTCGCTTGCCGTGGTGACCATCGGTATGGTTCTCCTCTATTTTATTACTGAGTCGCCCTTCGGATATACGTTAAAGGCTATAAGAGACAATACAGAGCGGACAGAGTTTATCGGTATCAACGTACAACGTTATATGCTGATCAATTTTGTCATCTCAGGAATGTTCTGCGGACTGGCCGGAGCGCTCTGGGGTCCTTTCAACAGGAGTGTTGCACCGGATTTATGCAGTTGGCAGCATTCCGGCCATCCGGTCTTTATGGCAGTCATGGGAGGTCCCCATCATTTTCTGGGTCCAATGATCGGTTCAGTCATCTTCACCTTTCTCAATGCCTTTGTAACAGGATTTACTGAATACTGGCCCCTGGTGAGCGGTCTGGTAATGATAATAGTTGTTCTTTTAATGCCGGGCGGCCTTTTCGGGATTATCAAATCAAAGGGTTATTTTGAAACGAAGTCGGTCGTTTTAGAAGGAAATAATCCCGGAGATACGGGGGATAAGAATAATGAATGATGTCATTTTAAAAACAGAGCACCTGAGTAAGTCTTTCTTTAAATACCAGGTGCTGACTGATGTGAACTACCAGTTAAAGAGAGGTCAGATTGCAGCAATAATAGGGCCGAACGGTGCAGGAAAATCAACCTTCTTTAATCTTGTCACAGGGTACCACTCGGTCACCGGGGGGCACGTCTTTTTCAGGGGACAGGAGATTACAAACTGGGCCCGGCACAAGATTGCCCGGATCGGTGTAACCCGGGCCTTCCAGGTAAGCAATATCTATCCGAAACTGACAACCTATGAAAATGTCAGACAGTCTATCCTGTCACCGGAGGGCACGTCTTTTTCAGGGGACAGGAGATTACAAACTGGGCCCGGCACAAGATTGCCCGGATCGGTGTAACCCGGGCCTTCCAGGTAAGCAATATCTATCCGAAACTGACAACCTATGAAAATGTCAGACAGTCTATCCTGGCACAGCAGAAAAAAACACTCTACTTCTTTACCCCTGCAGAAAGGCTTGCGAAGGAAGAAACGCTCAGCCTCCTCGAAACTACCGGCATTTCCGGCTTCAGAAACACCGAGGCGGGGATACTTTCGCAGGGTGACAAGAAAAAACTGGAATTGGCACTGGCACTGGCAAGCAAGCCCGACCTTCTTCTTCTCGACGAACCTACGGCAGGGATGTCTTCCGAGGAGACACACGAGACCATGCAGCTCGTAAAACGGCTCAACAATGAAATCGGCCTGAGCATCCTTTTTACCGAACATGATATATCGGTGATTTTCGGCTATGCTCAGAAACTTTCCGTGCTGCACCAAGGGGTTCTCGTTGCCGAAGGTACTCCGGAAGAGGTGAGACAGAACAAAGAAGCGCAAGCATGTTACCTTGGTGAGGAAATATGATACTGGAAGTCAAGAATATCAATACGTTTTACGGTACAAGCCATATCCTTTTTGACGTATCTCTGGAGGTGGGCAACAGTGAACTTGTCTGTCTTCTCGGCAGGAACGGGGCAGGGAAAACCACTGCATTGAGGAGTATTATGGGATTAACCCCGCCCAAAACAGGGAGTGTCACATTCTACGGCGAGGATATGACAGGAAAACCGCCCTATAAGATTGCCAAAAAGGGGATGGGGTATGTCCCGGATAACAGGTTAATCTTTCCGGACCTTACTGTACGCCAAAACCTTGAAGTCGCTATAAAAAAATCTGAGCATTTTAAAGGCGAACCATGGACTGTTGAGAGAATCTATGAAATATTCCCTAAGCTTAAAATATTAGAAAAGCACCTCGGCGGGTATCTGAGCGGCGGTGAACAGCAGATGCTGACTATCGGGAGGACGCTGATGGGCAACCCGGAGCTGATTCTCCTCGATGAGCCCGTCGAAGGATTGGCCCCTCTCGTTGTCAGAGATTTTGCCGACAGGCTTCTGAAACTTAAAGAGATAGGGGTCACGATCCTTTTTGCAGAACAGAATGTAAAGTTCTCTCTTGCTATAGCTGACAGAGCCTATGTGATTGACAGAGGAAGGATCAGATATCATGGAAGCATTCAGGAACTGAGTGCAAACGAAGAGGTAAAGAAAAATTACCTGATGATATAAAGATGTTCAACGTTCAACGTTCTATGTTGTAAACCTTGAACCTCGCACCTTGAACCTTTTGAGGAGGAAATACATGAAACAACCCCTGTGGAAACCATCTGAGGAAAGAATAAAAAATGCGAACATGACGAAATTCATAGAGTTTGTAAACAAGCGGTTTAATATGCAGTTAACCGGTTATTTCGATCTCTACGACTGGTCGGTTGATAATATAGCTGATTTCTGGTCAGGTGTATGGGATTTTGTTGATATTAAGGCATCTAAAAAGTATGAAAAAGTGGTGGATGATCTTAAAAAATTCCCCGGCACACAATGGTTTGCAGGCGCAGAATTAAACTTTGCCGAAAACCTTCTCAGATACAGGGATAAAGAAGTTGCTTTCGTTTTTAAATGTGAAACAAAGCCATCAGTGCGCATGACCTATGAAGAGCTTTATAAGACCGTTGGCCGTCTTGCCAGCTCTTTGAGGGAACAGGGCGTGAAAAAAGGTGACAGGGTCGTAGGATATATGCCGAACATGAGCGAAACTGCGATTGCAATGCTCGCTACGACAAGTATTGGGGCTACATGGGCATCCTGCGGATCGGAACTCGGGATGCAGGCGGTTATCGACCGCTTCAGCCAGATAGAACCGAAAATCCTGTTCACGGTAGATGGATACCTTTACAAAAACAAACCATTTCATATGCTTGCCGATGTTAAGGAAATTGTAGAGGCAGTTCCGTCAATAAAGAAGGTAGTTGTTGTTTCTTATGTCAATAAAAAACCGGACATCGCCGGTATTCCTGGTGCTGTTCTCTACAAGGATTTTCTTGCCCTTGGGAAGAGCGATGATATTGTTTTTGAGCAGGTGCCCTTTGACCACCCTGTGTATATAATGTTTTCCTCAGGGACAACAGGAAAACCGAAATGTATGGTCCAGAGTGTTGGCGGAATACTTATCAACCACATGAAAGAGCTTATCCTCCATTCAGACCTGAAGAGAGAGGATACGATTATTTATATGACAGCTCCGAGCTGGATGATGTGGAACTGGCTTATAAGTTCACTTGCTGTCGGTGCAAAGATTGTACTTTTTGATGGAAATCCCGGATATCCGGACACAGGCGCCATGTGGAAACTGATAGACGACGAAAAGATAACCGTCTTCGGGACAAGCGCAACATATATTAACATGCTTAAGGGACAGGGTTTTAAGCCAAAGGAATTGTTCGACCTCAGCACACTCAAAGAAATCTGTCAGACCGGTTCTGCCCTTTCTGCGGAAGGGTTCGGGTATGTGTATCAGTATATAAAGGACGATGTCCATTTTCATTCCATATCAGGCGGTACCGATATAAACGGTTGTTTTGCAGCCGGATCCCCGACTATTCCCGTCTATGCCGGGCAACTGCAGGCGCCTGCACTGGGAATGAAAATCAAGGCATACGACGAAAAAGGGAAACCTGTTTATGACAAGCAGGGGGAGCTTGTCTGCGAAGCACCAGCACCTTCCATGCCTCTCTATTTCTGGAACGACCCGGAACATAAGAAATATAATGATGCATACTTTTCAGTATACACGAATATATGGAGACATGGAGATTATGTAGAGATTTACAGTGACACCCGCGGCATTACCTTCTTCGGGCGTTCCGATGCCATATTAAAACCATCGGGTGTTCGTATAGGTACGGCTGAAATATACAATATTATCGATGGTTTTGGTGAAATAGCCGATTGTGTAGCCATAGGTCAAAACTGGGAAAATGACCAGCGCGTCCTCCTTTTTGTAAAGCTTTCAAGCGGTGCAGTCCTGAGTGATGAATTGAAGGACAGGATTAAAAAGGCCCTAAGGGATAAAGCATCCCCGCGGCATGTTCCCGCTCTCATTATCGATGTCCCTGATATACCGTATACGTTCAACATGAAGAAGGTGGAGAGCGCCATAACGAATATCATTAATGGCCGGCCGGTTACCAACAGAGATGCCCTGGTCAACCCTAAGTCGCTTGATTATTTCGAAGAGATGCTGCCTGTTGTCCAAAAGTGAGGCTATTTTTTTGTTCAACGTTATACGTTCAATGTCTGAAAAAACATAATGAAAATGCGATGCAATATTTGTATGCTAATGGATTTAACAGCCTTGAACCTTGAACTAATGTAATTAGAAGAGGAGGTATATATGTTTGTATCCGATTGGATGACAAAAAAGGTGTATACGGTGACACAGAACGATAGTATTTCGGACGCTATAAAATTATTAAAAGAAAAAAAGGTCAAACACCTCCCGGTGGTAAAAGACGGCAGCAGGATAGTCGGTATTTTATCGGATAGAGATATAAAGGACTATACCCCCTCAAAGGTTTCGACCTTTGATATTCATGAACTGAATTATATCCTTTTTACAACAAAAGTCTCAAAGATCATGGTAAAAAATGTCCTTACCGCCGGGCCTGATATGCCTATAGAGGAAGCCGCCATGACAATGTATGACAAAAATATCGGATGTCTGCCTGTTGTGGATAAGGATAAGCTGATCGGCATTATATCTGATAAAGACCTGTTCCGCGTCCTTGTCGATATCACAGGTGTGAGGCAGGGCGGCAACAGGTTCTATGTGGTGCTTAAAGATAAACTGGGCGTAACAGGCGAAGTCCTCGATGTTCTCAGAAAACACGGGTTTACCCTCGATAGTGTTCTCACAACTTATGAAGGGGCACAAAAAGGGTATAAACGGGTTGTGGTAAGGACAAAAGGTGTGGAAGGCAATATTGATGCAGTCAACAAAGAGTTAAGAGAACTCTTCGGGATGCCCTTTATGTAATTGAACGGCCCTGTAACTGCTCGGGCGGGAAGGTTGAAAGCGGATGGGCTGAAGGGAAAAACCGCATTTCCTTATCACTGCTTATAAAATTACTTACTCCTTCCTCTGCTCCCCCCTCCAGGAAAATCATAGAAAAATATCTTTATTGATGCGTTATATTATTATATAAATTTACATAAATGGTGTATAAATGTTATGGAGACATGATATATATCTGAAAGGTTAAATTTACTGAAGAGGTAAGATATGGGTTATAAAGACCAGAATAAATTAGATGTCTCGGTTTTATATGTGGAAAACGAGAGTGTCAAAAGAGAACAATTTGCCGAGACGATAAGTAAGCATGTCAACAAGCTGTACCTTGCCAAAGATGGAAATGAGGGCCTTGCGCTTTTCAAAGAGTACAGGCCTGAAATAGTAGTAGCGAATTTAACTTTGCCTTATATGAACGGAACTGAATTGGTACAGAAGATCAAGGCGGTTCATGATGATACTCATATCATCATGACGGTAGCCCGGAATGATTTGAATTACCTCATTGAATCCATCGGTGCAGGAATCAGCCACTATGTCCTTAAGCCCCTGGAAAAAGAAAAGCTCCTTGCTGCAGTCAGAAAATGCGCAGATGTGGTGATGCTCAGAAGGAAAATTGAGCAGCAGGATGAACATATTATGGAATTTTATCTTGCCGTTGATCTTAGTCCTGATATTGTTATCATCACAGACTCAAAGGGCGGCATTGAGTATGCTAATCCGAAATTTTCCATGATTACGGGCTATTCAAAAGAAGAAGCGATCGGGAAAACACTCGCCATATTAAAGTCTGATGAAGCTGACACCGAGGCATACAGTAATCTGTGGAACTCTATTAAATCAGGAAGTGGGTGGCAGGGAAGGCTTACGAACAGAAAAAAAGATGGTGAGAGCTACTGGGCTTCAGTATCCATTTTTCCTGTAAAGGATTCAAAGGGGCAGATTGGACATTTTGTCTGCATCCAGGAGGATATTACCGGCTGGAAGCTTACAGAAGAAGACCTCAGGGCAAGAGAAGAAATATTTAAGACATTGACTATGCTCGCCCAGGACGCTATTGTGATGGTTGACGACAAAGGCAGGACTAATTTCTGGAACGAGGCAGCGGAGAAAATGTTTGGTCTTACCGCTACTAAAGCTGTCGGAAAAGAACTCTGGGATTTCATACCCTCACCGGAGGTCCGGGAAATCTTCGAAAACGGAATAAAAACATACAGGGAGACGTGCCAATGCAGTGTTTCCGGTAATATCATTGAACAGTCGGCATTAAAAAAGGACGGTACCCCATTCCCTGTTGAGGTTTCGATCACGGCAGTTCAGGTAAAGGATAAATGCCATTCAATTGCGATAATACGCGACATCACTCAGCGCAAGCAGATTGAGCGGGAAGCTCTTAACGAAAGAGAAAAATTTCAAACCCTATCTGAAAACGCCCCTTTTGGAATTATGCTGGTGGGTAAAAACGGTGCATTAAAATATCTGAATCCCAACTTCTTAGAACTATTCGGTTATGAGCCCAAGGAAATACCCGATGGAAAGTCCTGGTTCAGAAAGGCCTTTCCTGAATCTGAATACCGGCACGATGTAATTGGAAACTGGATTAAAGATATGGAGGATCCGGCTAAGGGGAAAAGGGAACCGTGGGTCCTTACCGTTACATGTAAGAACGGAACACAAAAGATTGTCGACTTTTTCCCGGTGAAATTAAGTTCGGGAGAATCGGTAATTTTTTGCCAGGACTTGACTGAATTAAAGAAAAACGAGAGAAAACTTCTTTATATTTCAAGTTACGATTTTCTCACAGGACTTCCGAACAGGCACTCCTTGGAGGAAGCACTGCGGCAGACAATAGAGCTTGCCAAAAAAGGAAAGAAAAGGGGAGGACTAAGCGCACTGCTTTTCACGGACATTGACGGCTTCAGGGATATTAACGCAAAATTAGGTCATACCGCTGGCGATGAGCTGCTGATCGCCGCCGGAAAGATGTTGAAGAATGCCTTGCGTGGAGGTGATAGTGCATACAGGTTCGGGGGCGATGAGTTTGTAATACTCTTCAGAGGTGTAAGCATGGCCGAAGCAAGGCTGGCGGCCGAGAGGATACAGCGTACAGTAAATCAGCATGAATTTTCTGTAGATTATGAGAAATTTAAAATGGATATCAGCATGGGTATCATCCAGATAGACGGGGCGATGGACCCTGTAACGCTGATTTCGAAGGCTGTGAATACTCTTTACAAGGCAAAGAAACTTGGCCGGAACCATATAGCGGTATATCAGGGCGAGTAATTTTACAATCATTATATTTCCCGGAACATGAGCCTTAACGTATAGACTTCCGGTAGGGTCTCCCTTTGAATATTAAAACCCATTTTTTCAAAAAGATGAAGCATCACGATGTTTTCCTTTAAAACTTCCGCAGAAAAACCGAGCAGACCCTGTTTTTTCGCAATGTACGTGAGATGCGCGAGAAGTTCAGTCCCGATGCCCTGATTCTGATACTCATCCTGCACCATTAACGCAACCTCAGCAGTATGGCTTCCTTCATTACCTCTAAACTGGCCCACTGCGGCAATGACCTCCCTTCCCTGGCGTTCGAGCACAGCGAGAATAACCATCTGTTTTGTATAATCAATAACAACAAAAAATTCCTGCAGCTTTTCGTGTGGCATATTTTTCCGGGCAGATATAAACCGTTTGTATATCGTTGACTCGGAAAGGGAATAAAAAAAATCTTTGAGGAGGGGTTCGTCGCTGATTTTTACAGGCCGGAAAAAGATTTTATGCCCTGCCTTCGTTGTCCTGTAGGTTTCAAGGTCTTCCGGATATTCGCCCCCCTTACCGGCTATGTATGCCTGGTCCTTATAAATGAGAGAAAGTTTCCGCGCTTCTTCAACAAGCCAGGGCTGAAACCTGGGATGCGCAATAGAAATGAGCGACATTGCCCGTTCTCTGATGTTTTTACCATGGATGTAGGCAATACCGTATTCTGTAATAACGTAATGTATATCCCCTCTCGTTAATGTCACGCCTGCCCCTTCTTTAAGAAAGGGAACTATCCTCGAAACGGTTTCGTCCTGGGCCGTGGATTGAAGGACGAGTATTGTCTTGCCTCCCGGCGCGAGAGCGGCGCCCCTCATAAAGTCCGCCTGCCCGCCGATACCGCTGTAAAAGGTCCTGCCTATTGATTCTGCCGTAGCCTGACCGGTAAGGTCAATTTCGAGGGCACTGTTGATAGCAACAATATTTCTGATCTGAGATATGATAGCCGGATTGTTTGTATAGTCGATTGACCTGAATTCGATACACGGGTTGTCATGGATAAAATCATATGTTTGCTTTTTCCCCATGCAAAAAGAGGCAACGGTTTTATCACGATCAATAGTCTTTTTACTGTTTGTAACAACACCTTTTTTCATCAGTTCTGCGATACCTTCGGTAAAGAGTTCTGTATGAACCCCAAGGTCCTTTTTTGATGACAGGTTTGAAAGGATCGCATTGGGGATGCTCCCGTAACCTACCTGGATGGTATCTCCATCTTCAACGATGCGGGCAACATGTTTTCCTATCCGTTCGGCAATTTCTCCTGGTATGCTTGATTCAAACTCAAGAAGAAGTTCATCGTAAGGCACCACAAAGTCAATGTCCTTAACGTTGATAAAAGTATCACCATGGACGCGGGGCATGTGGATATTTATCTGGGCAATGACGAGACGCGCGTTTTCCACCGCTGTTTTTACAATATCAACACTCACACCGAGGCTCACAAAACCGTGGTCATCCGGCAATGAGGTCTGTATGAGCGCTACATCAATGGGGATGCTTTTTCGCCGGAGAAGCCTCGGAACCTGGGAAAGGAATACAGGTGTATAATCGGCAAGACCCTTGTTTACCGGTTCACGCGTATTGTCTCCGATGAAAAAGGAGTTGTGGCGGAAATTGTGCTTAAATTTTTCCTGTGTGTAGGGGGCTACACCGAGAGACCATATGTGGAGAATTTCTGCATCGAAAAAAGCCTTGGGGTTTGATTCAACATAGCGTATGAGCGCCTGGACAAGGTACTGGGGTTCGCCACAGGCAGTGCCTATAAATATTCTGTCGCCGGCATGTATATTGCCGAATATCCTTTTTTCCGGGGCAAACTTTTCAGGGTATTGACCCAATAGTCTGTCTAATTTCACAATGCATATATTTTAAAACGTTTTTCAATACAATATGCAAGATATTCGTATACAGTTAAAAAAAAGTTATTAATATGGTATATTTAAGCTTAAGAATCAATTGTAGCAAAAGGAGAAGCAATATGAACAGAGATAAACGCATAGAGCATGACCTGCTCGGCGAAAGGGAAATACTTGATACATGCTACTATGGTATTCAAACACTGCGAGCCACGGAAAACTTCAAAATCAGCGGTACAACAATTTCCATGTATCCGCTTTTTGTTCATTCGCTTGCCTATATAAAAAAAGCGGCAGCCATGGCAAATAATAAACTGGGTCTGTTACCTGGCAGCATCATTGAAGCGGTTTCAAAGGCCTGCGATGGGATACTCTCCGGAAAACTTCATGACCAGTTTGTTGTGGATATGATACAGGGCGGTGCAGGAACATCGACAAATATGAACGCAAACGAGGTTATTGCCAACTTCGCCCTGGAGATTATGGGTTATGAAAAAGGGCGATACGACATCGTACACCCCAATAATCATGTGAATATGTGCCAGTCCACAAATGATGTATACCCTACCGCTATCCGGCTCGCATTGATTTTGAAAATTCGCACATTGCTGGAAGCGATGCAGTGTCTCTATAATGCATTTGAGGAAAAATCGATTGAATTTATGGATATCATAAAGATGGGAAGGACACAGCTTCAGGATGCGGTTCCCATGACTCTGGGGCAGGAATTCTCTGCCTATGCAGTTATGATAGCGGAGGATATAGAGAGATTAAAGGAGGCCGAAGCCCTGGTGCATGAGATAAATCTCGGTGCTACCGCTATCGGGACGGGTATTAATGCCCACCCCGATTACTCAAGGCTGGCCATTTTAAACCTGCGAAAGCTTACAGGTATCGAGTTCCAGGCATCACCCAATCTTATAGAGGCAACGCAGGATTCAGGGGTTTATGTCCAGTTATCCGGTGTGTTAAAGCGTGTGGCTGTAAAGCTGTCGAAGATTTGCAACGACTTAAGGCTCCTTTCATCGGGTCCGCGCTGCGGCTTTAATGAAATCCACCTTCCCCCCATGGCGCCGGGTTCAACGATCATGCCGGGTAAAGTCAACCCCATTATCCCCGAGGTTGTCAATCAGATTGCCTTTAGTGTTATCGGCAATGATATGACAATTACCATGGCCGCCGAGGCGGGTCAGCTTGAACTCAACGTTATGGAGCCGATTATTGCCTTCAGCCTCTTTAATTCCCTCGTTTTTCTCAGACAGGGGTGTTTCACCCTTGCAGACAGGTGCGTGAAGGGTATCACCGCAAACCGTGAGCAGTGCAGGCAGAACGTGGAATGCAGCATAGGTCTTGCAACGGCCCTGAACCCCTATATAGGTTATGAGAAGTCAACGGAGGTTGCCCGTGAGGCCCTTGAGACAAACAGGTCTGTCTATGAAATTGTACTGGAAAAGGGGTATCTCGCAAAAGAAAAGCTGGATGAAATTCTTGCGCCGGAAAACATGATCAAACAAACTCAGATTTCAGAAGTCAGACTGAAGAAGTCAGACTGAACCAAAGCGATATTTTAACCCAAACCTCTTATTGGGAAGGTATCGGGGTGTCCCGGAGAAAACCGTCGTGAGGCGAGGAAGCTCGGTCTTTTGCTGTCAAGCAAAAGTTCCGAAGCCGAACGCGAG
>CAYMTB010000014.1:10650-27115 GCA_964393225.1 uncultured Syntrophorhabdaceae bacterium | reverse complement strand
TGCCTGTGCAAACACGGTTGTTACGAATGCTACGCTTATCAATACTGTTAAAGCAATCATTAAAACTTTCTTCATTTTACTTCCTCCTGATTTTTATTTAACTTCCTGAGGTTATAATGTATGCATTTTCAGTGCCAAAGTAGTAATTAAAGGAAAATGCCCTGATATTGAGGGGTGCAAGTCTTTGGGGGCTGCTTTTAGTTCGTGAAATGACGAAATATGGTGCCGCGTGTTCGTTAAATTGCGAATCGCAGCCATCTTCGCTAATCCTTACTACCTTCCTGACATGAGGTTTTTATAACAATCTGAACTGCGGATGTTGTTCAGGTCTGTATCGGTTTTTATATGGTTCCAATTGTTGTATCCCGCTTCCATTGCCTTTTTTAACCATTTGCAAGATTTGTTGACTTCATTTTTTAATGAGTAAAGACAAGATTTGTTGTAGTATGCCCAGGGGTATTGCGGGTCTAACTCGATGGCCATGTTAAAATCATCAATAGCCTTTTCGTATTGCTTTCTGCTCAAATAAATGACCCCCCGATTGGAATAGGCCATTGTATTCCGGGGATTCAGGTCAATCGCTTTATTGAAATCCTCGATAGCCTGTTCTTGTTTGGCCATTTTTGCATAGGCAAGGCCGCGGTTATAGTAGGTCTTCGCATCATGAGGATTGATGTGGATACCTTTTGAAAAGGCATTAACCGCCCCTTGGTAATCGCCGGAATCGCTAAGCGCATACCCTTTCTGGAACCATTTTTTATAATTACCTTCCTTCGTGTCTTCTGCTGCCTCCTCTTTTAGTTTTGAAGAGAGCGGGGGCTTGCAGTATTTACATGGAACATAACCTGCCTTCCGGGCTTCTTCGGGGCTGGCAAATTTAATAAGCCTGGCAGGTTTTATCTGTTTCACCAACTCACAGTCAGGGTTATGGTATTTGTTTGATGTTTTTGATGCCAGAAATTCAGCGCCGAAGGATTGCGCAGCAAAGGAAAACAATAGTGCGGCGAAAAAAAATAATGGTAGCAGGGTGGTTGTCGATATCGTTCTTTTCATTTCGGGCATAACTGTATTGTGTCATAATTATTCGTGCGTAAAAAAATGTCAACTGTTTTTAATGTATCGGGTTAAGGTTGAGGCTCAGCTTTAACCTTTTTTTACTGGTTACCAGAAGTAAATATATTTTACTTTAATATGCATAAAGCACATTGATGTGTGTCTAAACAAAGGCGTTCTTTTAATATGAGAACGCCTTTTTATTTTAACCCTCGGAGACACAGGCGTCTTTTTATCCGGCGAAGGAGAAAAGACGCTTTTTTATTTTAATGGAGGTGTATCATGAAAAGGATTTTAGCTTTTGTAATGGTTTTGTTGTTTGTTGCCATGGCGGTTACGGTGTTTGCTGAAGAGCCGAAGACTGTACGGGCCGCGCCGGCAGCAGAAACACAAGCTGCAACGCCGGCACAAACCCCGCCCAAAGTGGATACAGGCGATACGGCCTGGGTTTTAATATCCAGCGCCCTCGTTCTCCTGATGACACCCGGACTTGCCTTTTTTTATGGGGGCATGGTGGGAAGAAAGAACGTGCTCGGCATCCTGATGCAGTGCTTTATCATCCTGTGTGCCATCAGCATACAATGGGTGCTTTTCGGTTACAGCCTTTCTTTTGCACCAGGAAAAGGTTTCTGGGGCGGTTTCGACTGGATCGGCCTAAATGGCGTTGGTTTTGAACCTTATAAAGATTATGCTGCAACAATTCCTCATCAGCTTTTTATGGTATTTCAGATGATGTTTGCCATCATAACGCCTGCATTAATGATAGGGGCCTTCGCCGGGAGAATGAAGTTTTCAGCTTTTCTGATATTCATGGTTCTATGGTCCACATTCGTGTATGACCCTGTCTGCCACTGGGTATGGGGTGTTGGCGGATGGCTCAAAGACCTTGGCGCCCTCGATTTCGCAGGTGGAACAGTAGTGCATATCAGTGCCGGCATTGCAGCCCTCATGTCGGCAATCTTTATCGGCAAAAGGAAGGGGGGCGGTCACAAGGCGATATTGCCGCACAACCTGCCCTTTACGATTCTCGGTACCGCACTGCTCTGGTTCGGATGGTTCGGCTTTAACGCGGGGAGCTCCCTTGGCGCTAACGAATTAGCGGTAAATGCCTTTGTTGTGACGAATACCGCGGCGGCGGCGGCGGGGTTGAGCTGGGCGTTTATTGACTGGATATTCAACAAAAAACCTACCATGCTCGGAACTGCAACAGGCGCAGTGGCAGGTCTTGTGGCTATCACCCCTGCAGCAGGATTTGTGAGCGCCCTTTCGGCGATTATAATCGGTATCTTTGTGAGTATATTCTGCTATATAGCGGTAACCTTTATCAAGCCGCGGTTTGGATATGATGATGCGCTTGATGTTTTTGGTGTCCACTGCATAGGCGGCGTGTGGGGTGCGCTGGCAACAGGCCTCTTTGCTTCAAAGGCAGTCAACCCGGCAGGCGCAGACGGACTCTTTTTCGGGAACCCGAAACAGCTTCTTGTTCAGCTTATCGCAACAGGGGTAACGCTGGCCTATAGTTTTACCGTAAGCTATATTATCTATAAAATAATCGATGTGACCATTAAGGTACGCGTCACAGAAAAAGACGAGGTGCTGGGTCTCGACCTTACACAACACCACGAAAATGCATATACGATTTTAGAATAGGAGGAACGCCATGAAACTTATTATAGCAATCATAAAACCCGACAGACTGGAAGCCGTGAAGCAGGAGCTTTACAAGGCAGATGTAAATCTTATCACCGTCAATGAAGTATTGGGCCACGGCCGCCAGATGGGGGTAACAGAGGTATACCGCGGCGTAAAAGAGATGGGCAACCTCTTAAGAAAGATACGTCTGGAGATTGCCGTCAATGAAGATTTTGCAGAACCCACGATCAACGCTATCATTAAAGGTGCCCAGACCGGAGAGGTGGGCGATGGGAAGATATTCATTCTTGACCTCGTGGAGTGTGTCCGCATACGAACGGAAGAGCGTGGAAAAGCAGCAATAGGCTGACACTTGGCAGCACTTTAAGCCCAGTGACAAAAAGTGGAGTAGGGATTGCCCCGACCCTAATTACTTTTTCTATTTATTCTGTTTTTCCTTTACATCAAATATGTCAATCAGATAGAATCTGTTTTATAGTAAGGGTATAAATATAAAGACAAGGCATGGGATAGTTAAGGGCGTCTACGGTGGCTTTTCAATCAACCCCCCCCCGATTGATGGTCATCTGCCCTTCTCTATCCCTCTTTTATGGTACACAAATGATTATTGAATGGCCTGAAACATTCCGGAATTGACATCACGACACTCAGACGCTCGGGGTTGAGAATAAAAGTAAAGAGTTTACAGGAGACACTATGGACGAACGAAACAAACAGGAGCAACGCATAACAGAAATATTAGGCACAGACAATCTGATCGTTACCCTGGAATCACTGACGCTCTACCGTGACTATCTCAGGAAAAATCTCGATACGCCCTGCACAATGACCGGCATTGAAGGCTTTCCATGGGAAGAAAAATATGTTTTTGGTTATGATGATAAAACAGAGTATGAAACCCTGAAAAAGAAACAGCCTTCCTATGCCGATATCTATGAACTGAAGCGCTTTGAGGACCTCATTGATGAAGGCACGGGAATACTGGTTAAGGTGAAGCGGGTAGACGACAATCAGCGTTTCATTCTCGACCTTGCATCACTGAAAGCAATAGATGAAACATCAAAAAACTATATACTCCTCAATGATTATTCAATGTGGTTCGTTAATTACTGAAGCTTCGTCTCCTGACTAATCCCCGAAGGACACCCCGATCTCCCGCGCAGTTCTTATGGTATCGCAATCAACGGGAACATTTCTTATTTTTCCGATTACTTCCTCAAGGGGGATAGCCTTTACCTCGGGGGGGTCAAGGGCTACCATGGTACCGAACTTCTTTTCCTCGATCATCCTTACGGCCGCCGCGCCAAAGCGGAGCGCTATAAGACGGTCAAAGGTCGTCGGCGATCCTCCCCGCTGCAGGTGGCCAAGAACTATGGACCGCGTGTCTTTCCCGGTCCCCTTCGAGATCTCTCTGGCTAAGAGTTCGGCAATCCCTCCAAGCACGACATCCTGACGTCCCGCCTCGCCTTTCCCTTTGTCAACAGCCCGCCCCCCCCGAGAGACCGCCCCTTCGGCAGCAACCACTATAGAGTACCGCTGTCCCTGTAATTCACGATCCATGATGTGTTCGCAAATACGATCAATATTAAAGGGGATTTCGGGAATCAGGATGACGTCCGCTGCGCCCGACACACCGCTGTTCAGCGCAATCCACCCTGCATTCCTTCCCATCACTTCGACCACCATGACCCGTTCATGGGATTTTGCCGTAGAGTGGAGGCGGTCTATTGCCTCGGTGGCTATGCTTACCGCCGTGTCAAAACCGAAGGTGATTACTGTGCCGCAGAGATCATTGTCAATGGTTTTAGGCACACCAATGACGGGTATGCCCTTTTTATAGAAACCGTAGGCGATGGACAGGCTACCGTCCCCTCCCACGGCTATCAGGCAGTCAAAGTGGAGCCTTCTGAAGTTTTCCACAACCTTGTCCGATACATCGCGTATCTCGGTTTCGCCGGCCAGGTTAGTAATGGGCATTTGGAACGGGTTGCCCCGATTTGTCGTGCCCAGTATTGTGCCCCCGATACTTGCAATGTGCCGCACCTTGTCCGGAATGAGAGGTATAATTTCATCCGTATTTAACAGGCCGGCATATCCGTTTTTAATACCGTACGTATCCCAGCCTCTGCTGTTTGCGGCCAGAACCACTGCCTCTATAACTGCATTAAGCCCGGGAGCATCACCTCCACCCGTGTTGATTGCGATTTTCATCCCTTTTTCCATTTTAACCCCCTTTTATTCCAAAATATTATTGCAAAACCTCTGTGGTTTTTTGCCGCCTGCTTGCGTTCGACAAAAGCAGGATTATCGATTGATGGTTAGAGGATTAGCTAATCATCCAAACATCCAACTTTCCAATCATCTGAACTCATTACCCCTTCAATCCTTAATTCATTCTCTTTCTGCGGCCGTCTGCCGCTGAATAAAAATTGTCATGTCCTTTCTGTCATTAGCGCACGTTTCCCCTTGTCAGCGAAGCAAAAATGCCGACTATGCAAAGAAAACCAAAAATCAAAAAAGCGGTTTGTATAGACCTGAGAAGGTGAGGATAAAACACCGGAGTGATTTCCACCCTCCCTATATACGTTGCAAAGATTAACATGGAAATTCCCATACTGAACATCTGGCCGAGTAGTCTCATTGTTGCAAGCATTGATGATGCAACGCCATAAAGCCTGCTTTCAACAGAACTCATAATGGCATTTGTATTGGGTGATGAAAACAGGGCGAAACCGAATCCGAGTATGCACAGACTCGATACTATAAATGCAATGGTTGTGTTCGTATCCAAAAAAACGAGCAGAAAGAGTCCTGTGGCTGTTATGCCCATCCCCAGAGAAGCAACGATTCGAGGTTCAATCCTGTCGGATATCCGTCCTGCAATGGGGGATATTAAGGCCTGTACAATGGGCTGAGAGACTAGTATGACGCCGGCTCCCTGGGGGCTCAACCCCTTTATGTGCTGCAGGTAGAAACTTAGAAGGAACCCTACGGCAAACGTTGCGCTGTAATGTATAAGGGCAGCCATGTTTGAGAGCGTAAAGGCCCTGTTTGTCCTCAAAAGACTTATATTAAGTATGGGGTTTTTCGCTCGTGACTCCCAGAAAACAAAGGCGCAGATACCGGCAGCACCGGCACATATGAGTACAAAACCGATTCTGCCTGGGAGACTGGAAAAACCGTACATGATACAAAGAAGCATGATGGAATAGATCAACGAGCCAACAGCATCGAAGGTCTCACCTCTTGCCTCGGCCCATTCACCCTTGACCTTCCATATACTGAAAACCATGATAATGGCCCCGAATGGCACATTCAGGAAAAAAATGCTTCTCCAGCCTAAGTGCTGTGTCAGTATCCCGCCCAGAAAGGGGCCGAATGAAAGGCCCAGGTATACCGCTGCAACGTTAATGCCTAAAACCTTGCCTCTCTCTCCCGCAGGGAATACTGACGTGAGGATCGCAATGCCCGTTCCGAAGATCATCGCTCCGCCTATGCCCTGCAATACCCTGCAGCCAATGAGGATTTCCGGGGTTTTTGATACACCCATTAAAAGGGAGGATATTGTAAATACACATGTTCCGTAAATGAAGATCTTCTTCCTTCCATACATATCCGCAACCTTCCCGAATGGGAGAAGAAATATGGCCGCACTCAGGATATATGCCGTTGCTATCCAGCTAAGCATAAGGGCGTTCATGGAAAACTCTCTCCCTATGGACGGGAGCGCCACATTAACCGTGGATAAGGCAAGGGGGGTAAGGAATGAAGACAGGGTGGTGGCAATTAATACGGGCCACCTGCTTTCTGTTTTACTTTCTATTTTGTTCTGTTGATCCATATTGCTATCACCGGGGCTTACGCCTGTCGCCGTAAAGGGGGTTGCCCTCCTCTTAAATATTCAAACAGTTCAAGGGGTTAAAACGGCTTGACCGGCTTAAGCTGTTTGAACGGCTTGAACAATTCGCCAGGAATTTACCCTTTCTGAAGGTATCCCATTACCGTGTAATACGCAGCACGGTCAAAAAAATAGACAAGCCTTTCGCCAAGCTCAAACATCCGGTAGATATCCACCGCCTTTTCCCAGACACCGAAGGAATAGGTAAACATCCAGATGTGTTTTTTTAAAAGGCTCAAGGAGCTTATAAGTTCTTCGAGGGGGATCCCGCCGCTCCACCTGTGAGAACCAAGGTCTGTATAAAAGGCCTTAAACTCGCTTTCACCCTTTTCACCTTTCAGCCACGCCCTAAAATGACCCATAATGAACATGGCCCTTTGAAAAAGATCCTCTTTGTCAAATTGGTGATATCCCCTCGTGGATGGGTTCGTAGAGATATCGTTGAGCCAGAGGTCCACAATCTTTTCGGAGTTTTGCTGCACTGCATCCACAAGTTCATCGGAAAGGAGGTTTCCCGGATAAACAATTCTGTTCTGTATCGTTCCCTCAACAAATGTTTCCAGTGAATCGTGCATGTTCCAAAGGTCTTTCTTAAGTTCGACAAATTTTTCTATTGCCCTTGCCTGTGAATCAAAGGCAAGCTTCGGAAGGCTCTTAACGGGGAAATACCTGCAGTCCGATGCGTCATCGCCGGGCTCTTCTTTCCCGCCGACCTTCTCCGCCTCAAAGCTGACAATAAGGAGGTCGCCGTATAAATGGTTTTTGTGAGAACTTACATCAATAAGCTGGATTATTTTCCCGTCCACGCCGGTTTCCTCTTTGAGCTCCCTTAGCGCAGCATCTTCAATGCTCTCGCCAACCTCGGCAAAACCGATGGGGAAACACCACATGTCTTTAAAAGGCTCCTTTGCCCTTTTTACAAGGAGGATCTCCCTGTTCCGGCCCGGAAGAATAACAGTAGCCGCCGGTAAAGGGTTTTCATAAAACACCTCTCTGCACTGCGAGCAGACCTGTCTTTCCTTACCGTCAAGCGTATCGGTCTTGAGTGTCTTGCCGCATGTGGCGCAATAGTGCTTTTTTTTCATTTCTGTGCCAAAAAAATCCTGTCGTCCTTATTAAAACTCATGATTCCTTTTTTTTCCAGTTCGTCGAGCATCATTGTCATGACCTTTTCCGGGTCTGTGTCTCTCGATATAAATTCCCTCTTGAATTCTATATAATCGGCAAGGTCTTTCTTCTCGTGCCTGCAGAAGACGATGGCATTCCTGTAATCAATATATTGTACATCCCGAAAGTGTGCCTTCAGGGCATCCTCGCCGTTCTCTGCTGAAAAACCCCTGATAACCTGCCGCAGGTTTGTAAAATTGAAAAACCTCTCCCCTTCCTGAAGCATTGACTCGCTGTGCGTTATAGCAAGAAAAATACCCGAAGGCCTTAAAAGTCTCTTTACCTCTTCAATCTCCTCGGGGAAAAAATACAGGGAATAGGCAGAGACAACAAGGTCAAAAGAGTTGTCGGGCATATCTATGGGGCAAGGAAGGATACGTTTTTGAAACAGTGCGGTTTTCGATATTCTGCGAGCAGCCATTAAGAAAGAGGACTCGTTTTCGGCAAGACAATCAACGCCGAGGACAACGTCGAATCTGCCGCACAGCCCGTCTTCGAACCATCCATAACCACATCCGAGATCGAGGATGCTTTTTATACCGTTCCAATTGACCATATTGACCGCTATTGATCGTATGTCCTTTTTGTTCTCGGAGTGCCCCTTTATCATCTTGCCGACGGTTCTGTGGAAGTCCAGGTCGGAGTAGCTATGTATGATTTCCCTCATTTTGCATATATAGCGCAACCGTCTTTTTTTGTAAACGAAAAACTTGCTGTGGCTGGTTGAGCACTTACGGGTTGACAAAACCACCGTTAATATCTAAATATAATAAGCAACAGGGAATATTGCCTGACCTTCCAAGGGGGAACAAAGATGCCCATTTATGAATACCACTGTGAGGCGTGCCGCAAAAAATCATCTTTTTTACTCTTAAGGGTATCCGAGAAAATCGAACCTTATTGTAAGGCTTGTGGCAGCAAAGACGTAAAAAGGCTTATTTCACGGGTTTCTATTCCAAAAAGCGAGGAGAAAAGGATGGAAAGCCTCCTCGATCCTTCGAAATTTTCAGACCTCGATGAAAACGATCCGGGTAGCGTGGAGCGTGTTATGAGGAAAATGGGGAGAGAGCTTGGCGATGAGCTTGGCGAAGGCTTTGAAGAGTCCATGGATGAGGCGCTGAACAAACCGCAGTCTATGCCGGAAAAAGATTTCTGAGAGGCCCCTTCCCCTCTCTTAATACCTCTGCCCTGTCATCTACAAGGCTTATCACCGTTGATGGAGCGCCCGCCAGGATGCCGCCGTCAACAACAAGATCGACACTCCCTTTAAAGTTCTTCTCGATTTCTCTGGGGTCTGTCAGTATAGCCTCTCCTGCAAGCCGTGCACTTGTATTTATGAGCGGCCTTTCTATTAATCCTGCAATACCGACGGGCACGGGGTGACCGGGTATTCTTATGCCAACTTCTTTTTTAACGGTCATGAGAAGTTTCGGCATGATCTTTCTCGCCTTGAGAACAAACG
This sequence comes from uncultured Syntrophorhabdaceae bacterium, assembly GCA_964393225.1. GTDB lineage: Bacteria > Desulfobacterota > Syntrophorhabdia > Syntrophorhabdales > Syntrophorhabdaceae > MWEV01. The sequence continues at coordinate 17,882 of CAYMTB010000014.1, read as the reverse complement.
TATAGGGACCGGGCAAACACCTTTTCAGGGTCTCAAAGGAAAGGTCGCTCATAACCGCATATGTGCTTATGTCCTTGAAGTCCCTGCATATTATACTCAGCGCTCTCTTTTCGTTGAGCCTTTTTATGAGATAGAGCTTCCTTATCGCCTTAATATTGAAAAGGTCACAGCCCATTCCGTAAAAGGTGTCTGTCGGGTAAGCAATTATGCCGCCGTTTATCAGGGTTTCTCTGATGAGTTGCGTTATTTTCCTTCTGGGTCGCTGCGGGTCCCATTCAACTATCATCTTTTCCTCCCTATAAATTTTGCCGTGGCCCTTCTATTGTTCATGGACGCCGATATTGTTTCTTCATAAAACAAAAGCTGGAAATCCCTGAAAAACGAGATAAGCTCGCCGTCTTCGAGGAGATAGTCAGGATTCCTCCGATGGAGCCCTCCCCTATCGCTCGCCGCGTTCGCTGTGCAGATTTCCACTTCGTTCTGCCGCTTCAAAAAGGTCTCATAGATGAGCACCCCTCCTTTTCCCAACATGTTCGGTATATTCCTCATAATATCTCTCAGTAAAAAATAGAATACGATCACGCAGTCAACCGAACCGTCTTTGAAGGGCATCGCGGCGGCATCGCCGTAAATAATTGATATGGAGCGTCCTGCTCGTTCTGTGGTCTTCTTTGCAATGCGGATTGCCTCCATGGATTTTTCTAAACCATACACACAAAAACCTTTTTTCGCAAGAAATATGCCATCCCTTCCGTTTCCCATGGCAATATCGATTACCCTTTTCCCCGGGATTATCTGCCAGAACTTTTGCAGTAAATCGTGGGGTTCTGCGGCTTCGTCGCAATATCCGTCCCTGTATTTTTTGTCCCAGTCTGCCATTTACTATATTATATTGCATTCATGGCATGTGAAGGATAGATTTTTTTGTTTGGTGATGTTATAAGAAAATATGGCTATACGAATAGTGTTTTTCGACTGTGACGGAACCTTAACGAAGGTAAAAAGCAGTTGGGAGTACATACACAGAAGGCTCAACATCTGGGACAATCATGCTGATGAATATCAAATGCTTTTCCGTGAAGGAAAAATAAATTATGATGAGTTTTGCAGAAGGGATGCCCTTTTGTGGAGGGGGCTTAACCTTGCTGATATATTTGAAATCATAAAAGAAATACCCTATCAACAGGGTGCTGCGGAAACAGTGGCAACCCTGAAGGATATGGGTATTTTTACGGTTATTCTCTCTACGGGGTTGTCTTTTCTTGTAAATAGGGTCAGGGATGATCTTGGTGTCCACATGTCTCTGTCCAACGATTTGCTTGTAGAGGATGGCGTGCTTACCGGGGGGACAGCAATCAATGTCCAGTATGATAAAAAGGGTTACTGGGTAAATAAAGTTTTAAAAGAGAAGGGACTGAACAGGCTTGTCTCCTGTGCTGTTGGAGACGGCGAAGGCGACAGGGACATGTTTGATGCGGTAAGCGTACCCATAATGTACGGTTCAGACAAAAGCGCCGCGCCTTCTTCTGTTTATACAATCCATGAGGGGTCACTTACAAAGGTGGTAGAAATTATCAGGGGTTATTCTGGCGACAATGAAACGTAGGGCTGCCGGTATTTTCACTATTTTTCTTGTCTTAATTTTTATAACTGGCTGTGCCCCTAAAAAAATCAAGACATACGAATACATGTCAGACATACGGAACGAGGTTGTTCAGTCGGCGGTTAACATGCTTGGAAAACCTTACAAAAACGGGGCCAAGGGACCGGATTCTTTTGATTGCAGCGGCCTCGTCTACTATGTATATAGGCAGTCAAACGTGCCCGTTCCTGTTTCTACGGGCGGACTGCTTAAGGCGGGTTACGAGATCCAGAGAAGCGAGGCGCTTCCTGGCGACCTTGTCTTTTTTAAAATAAAAAAGGACCTTCATGTTGGCATAATGCTTAACCGGAAGGAGTTTATAAATGCGTCCAAAACAAGAGGCGTTGCAGTGGATGATGTGGATACGAACTACTGGAAAAAAACACTGATCGGTTACAGAAGCATATTGTACTAATCGCACTATCTATCTATAAATTCTCCAAGGGTCATCGTTTTATAGTATTTTCCTTTCAGATAGGAAAGTATTTTTTTAAAATCCTTCTTCGGAATATACCCGGGGGCTTGCGTTATGCCTTTTCCCGATGGCTCAAGCAGCACTATGGTCGGATAACCTCTTATGTTATAGAGCGAGGCAAGGTTCCTCTTTTTGTCTACATCAATCCTCACATACACCACATCATTTTTTAGAATGGGGTTTATCTCGCTATTGTTCAGGACATCACGGTCCATTTTATCGCAATATCCTCAGTACTTGCTGTAAAAATAAAGAAGTACGGGTTTGCTCTCTTTGGCTGCCCTTTTCAGCCCGTCCGTATAATCGTCTGCCACAAGCTGTGAGCAGGAAATGGCGAGGAAAAAGAGGACAAGAATCTTTATTTTGAATAGTTTTATAATAAGAAATAATATCAGAACAAAGACAGTCAATCAACACATAGTTTGTACCGGTCAGGAAAAAAACAGTTGAATTTTGCTCATACATGTATTAATATTGGATTTTAACCATTCAAGAGCGTTTTAGTTTTCCACATATGTTGAAAAAATGTTGAAAAATTGACCTGAAGATGTTTGACATTCTATCCCAGATAAAACCAAAGATAGCTGGTATAATCAATGAGGACAGCTATAAAACGTGGATCGAACCGTTGCGGTTTATTGACTATAAAGACGGAAAATGCTGCGTATCCGTTCCAAATACATTTTTTCGTGACTGGGTAATAGAAAACTTTGAACCTATCCTCGTTGCTCTTTTAAAAGATGTTGCAAAAGAAACTGTGAAAATGGAATATGTCCTTAAAAAGGAAGAAAAGATTGAAGAAAAAAAGGTTTTTGCGGTAAAAAAGATAGCACCATATAATAATTTTAATCCAAGGTATACTTTTGAAGGCTTTGTCGTTGGTGCCAGCAACCAGTTTGCAAATGCGGCGTGTCTTGCTGTTGCAACAAACCCAGGCAAAACATATAACCCTCTTTTTATATATGGAGGGGTTGGTCTTGGCAAAACACATCTGCTGAATGCTGTTGGAAATTTTCTTGTCCAGCACGGAGGGGTTAATGCTGACCGTATATGTTATATTACGGCGGAGGTATTTACAAACGAACTAATAAATTCTCTGAGATATGAAAAGATGGATGATTTCAGAAACAGGTTTAGAAAAATGGACGTGTTGCTTATTGATGATATTCAGTTTATTGCAGGAAAAGAAAGAACACAGGCTGAATTTTTCCACACATTTAACACACTCTATGACAATATGAAACAGGTTGTTGTCACAAGCGATAAATTTCCGAGAGATATTGAACATTTTGAGGAAAGACTCCGTTCAAGATTTGAGTGGGGTCTTATTGCCGATATTCAGTCGCCTGATCTTGAAACAAAGGTTGCAATACTTAACAAGAAAGCGGAACTCGAAAATATTAACCTTCCCAACGATGTTGCATTTTTTGTTGCCTCGATTGTTGATGACAGTGTGAGATCACTCGAAGGTTCTTTAATAAGAATCGGCGCATTTGCATCATTAAATAATGTTCCTATAACCGTCGGTCTTGCAAAAGAAATTATGGGACACATCATTAAGGAAAAAAAGAAGGACATTACAATAGATATGATACTAAAGGAGGTATCGTCTTATTTTTCAGTTAAAGTATCAGACATAAAATCTGGAAAGCGGGTAAGGTCGGTTATGATTCCAAGGCAGGTTACAATATACCTCTCAAGAAAATTAACAGATGCGTCTCTTGTTGGTATTGGAGAAAAACTTGGAGGAAGAGATCATGCCACAGTAATACATTCTATAAAGAAGGTGGAAGAAGAGATGAGAATAAAAAAAGAATTTAAAGAAATTGTTGAAAAGATAGAATTGAAGGTTAAATCTACATGAGTTCACATCCCTTAAACAATGTTAAAATAATTATTCACGGATTTTATGCTTTATTATTCTGCAGTTGCTGTCTTTTTAACATTTCAACACAAATATATTACTAATACGAGAGGTTTATTATGAATATAGTAATAGATAAAAACATATTTCTTACACCGATTACAAAATTGGTTGGCATAACAGAAAAAAGATCACTTATGCCTATACTTTCAAATCTCCTTATAGAATTCAGTCCGTCAGGAATCAGGTTTTACTCTACAGATCTTGAAGTAAGCGCAATAGGGTATATCGACCATAAAACAGACTTTGAGAAGAAAATCATTATTCATGGGAAAAAACTTCAGGAAATATTAAGAGAAATGGAAAACAGCGATATAAGTCTTGAAATAACTGATAATATTCTTCTGATAAAACAGAAACAGTCAGAATTTGTACTGAGTTTGCAAGATCCGGAAGAATTTCCAGAAGTAAAAGAAATTTCTGGTTATGAAGAGATTTTTATAAATGGAAGGATTTTATTGGAGATGATAAACAAAGTTGACTTCGCCATATCTCTCGATGAAACAAGGTATGTATTGACAGGTATGTATATGAAGGGATTTGAAGGAAATATAATAGTTGTTGGGACAGATGGTTTTAGAATGTCTCTGTACAGGAAAGATGTAGCCGGATTAAAAGGGTTTAAAGGAATAATTATTCCAAGGAGATCAATAGCGGAGATTGAGCGGATTATTGATGAAGGCGAAGAGGTAAAAATATGCATCGGGGAAAAACACATACAATTCAGCACAAAAAATGTCACATTAATTTCGAGAATAATAGAAGGAAGTTTCCCGGACTTTGAAAATGTCATTCCTGAAAGCAATGTAAATGTTATAAAGGTTGATAAGGATGTGTTTTTTAGAGGGTTAAAGAAGGTTTCAGCAATTATAGGGAAAGCGGAGCCGGTAAAAATAACTTTATACGAAAATACAATGGATATTGAAGCAGAATCAGAGATAGGACGCGCAAAAGAGGTAATTGAAGTTGATTATAAAGGCGAGAAGACAAACATGAATTTTAATGTAAGGTTTGTGTTAGATGTGGTTTCTCATATAGACGGAACAAATGTTGTTATAAAAGCCCCTTCTGTTTATGGTGCTGTTCTCTTCGAGGGCGAAGAGGGGAAAAATCACAAAAATATTATTATGCCCATAAGGATTTAGAATGAGAGAATACGGAGCAGATAACATAAAAATATTGGATGGCCTCGATGCGGTAAGGAAGGTTCCGTCCATGTATATAGGAAACACCGCCACAGAGGGTCTCCACCACCTTGTGTATGAACTTGTTGATAATAGTATAGACGAAGCATTGGAAGGCTATTGCAACAGAATTTCAGTTACTATACACAGAGATAACAGCGTAACATGCGAAGATAACGGAAGAGGTATTCCGGTTGCGTTACACGCGGGCGAGAATATGTCAGCGTTGGAGGTTGTTCTTACAAAACTGCACGCAGGCGGTAAGTTTGACAAGGACACCTACAGGTATTCTGCGGGTCTGCACGGGGTAGGTCTATCAGTAGTTAATGCATTGTCAGAATATCTTGAAGTAGAGATAAGAAGGGATGGCAAGGTTTATTTTCAGAGATATGCATGCGGCAACAGGCTGATGGATTTGAAAATTATAGGAGATACAGATAAAACCGGCACAAAGGTAAAATTTAAGCCAGACAAAAACATATTTGAAACAATAGAATTCAGCAATGACGTCCTTACCCACAGGATGAGGGAAATATCGTTTCTTAATAACGGCATATACATTGTTCTGACTGATGAGAGGAAAGGAAAAAGACAGGAATTCAAACACGAAGGCGGCGTAAAATCCTTTGTAAAATTTCTCAACGTTAATAAAACAGCTCTTTTTGAAGAACCGATCTATATTTCAAGCACCAAACAAACAATCGATGTTCTGGAAGTTGCTATTCAGTACAACGACGGATACAACGAGAATATTAACAGCTTTGTGAACAATGTGAATACGCAGGAAGGCGGATCACACGTGACAGGGTTTAGAAGCGCACTCACAAGAAGCATAAACAACTTTATACAGTCCAACTCAACCCAGAAAAACAAAGAAAGTGTTTCCGGCGATGATATAAAAGAAGGTTTGGTGGCAGTTATAAGTATAAAGATACAAAATCCTCAGTTTGAAGGACAGACAAAGGCAAAGCTCGGGAACAGCGAGGTTAAGGGTTTTGTCGAGTCCATAATGAACGAAAAACTTGCCGAATACTTTGAGATAAATCAAAACGTTGCAAAGATTATCATTAATAAGGCGTATGAAACAAAAAAGGCAAGAGAAGCGGCAAAAAAAGCAAAAGATCTTGTAAAAAACAAAAGCCTTATAGAGGGCGGAATACTGCCGGGAAAACTTGCCGATTGTCAGGAGAGCAACCCGGATATATGCGAACTCTTCATTGTGGAGGGTGATTCGGCCGGAGGCTCTGCAAAACAGGGAAGGGACCGCAAGGTTCAGGCAATCCTGCCATTAAAAGGAAAAATACTTAACGTCGAAAAGGCAAATCAGGAAAAGGTTCTTTCAAACAACGAGATACGGTCGGTATATCTGGCAATCGGGATAAACTCAGATAATATAGATAAACTCAGATATAAAAAAATCATTATAATGACAGATGCTGATGTTGATGGCTCACACATCAGGACACTCCTCCTCACCTTGTTTTACAGAAAGATACCGGAAATAATTATGAACGGGTACCTTTATATAGCACAGCCGCCGCTCTATAAAACCAAGCAGGGAAACAAAGAAACCTATATAAAAGACGAAGATGAGTTCGAAAGCTTTGTTACGCGGAGAGGCGTCGAAAAGGTAGAGTGCCGCGTAGGAAACAGAGAAGTAGACAAAGACCTTTTAAAAGAACACATAGAAGGAATGAGAAGAATTGAGCGGTTTTTGAAAGATATATCAAGGTCTGGTATAGATAGGACAACCATGCTCGGGCTTTTCAGATCGGACATATGGAGAAGGGAAGATTTTGACGAAAAAGAGAAATTGGACATATTCAAGGCACATATGAGCAAGACTGGTTATATAGTGGAAATGGAAAGAGACAGGGAACACAACCTCTACAGACTGTACATAAAAAAAGCGGACAAAGAAGAACCCCCCGTTGAAATAGACTATGAAACATGCAGCCAGGAAGACTATACGGACAGACTCAAAGATTATAATAAGGTAAAAGAGTT
>CAYMTB010000014.1:0-10550 GCA_964393225.1 uncultured Syntrophorhabdaceae bacterium | reverse complement strand
CAAATGTTCACCGTTTTAATGGGCAGCAATATAGAAACCAGAAGGGCTTTCATAGAAGAAAACGCCATGAATGTCAGAAATCTCGATATATGATCCTCGTAGGCATAACCGGCATTATAGGGAGCGGAAAAACCACCGTATCAAGCATGCTTAAAGAAAAAGGGCTTGAGGTAATAGACCTCGACAGGATCGCCAAAGAAGTACTTTCCCTGGAAAACGTGAAAAAAGAAATAGGCAATGTTTTTGGCACAGAGTACATTTCGGGGGACCATGTAAACATCGGGAAAATGGGCAGCACCGTGTTTCAGAACAGAGATTCGTTAAAAAAACTCGAAGACATAGTGCACCCAGCAATAGTAGAAAGACTGTTCAGAAACGCAGAACAGATTGAAAAAAGCGGTGCAAAATCAGTCATAATAGACGGCCCTCTCCTTTTTGAGACAGGACTGTACAGGAAGATGGACAGAACCGTTGTGGTATCTACGGACGCAGAAATACTAACCGGGAGACTGAAAAACAGGGGAATGGACGAAGAGGATTTTAAAAGAAGAATGGCCTTTCAGGTGCCCCTGAAAGAGAAAGAAAAAATGGCAGACTGGGTTATGCACAACAACGGGACAGTCGAGGATCTTAAAAATGAAACAGCAATGCTTTTGGAAAAGATAAAAGGATGGGAGGTAGAACCACATGCATCTTAATGATTTAAAGAGAACCAAGATCGGGGGCCTTACGCAGATCGCAAAGGATCTGAATGTAGAGAACGCATCAGGACTGAGGAAACAGGAACTGATATTCGCCATATTACAGGCAATGGTGGACAAGAACGAGTCTGTGTATGGTGAAGGCGTTCTGGAAATACTCCCGGAAGGATTCGGGTTTTTGAGATCTACAGACTCAAACTATCTCCCAGGCCCTGACGATATATACATCTCTCCGTCACAGATAAAAAGATTCGGCCTGAGGACAGGAGACACTATATCAGGTCAAATCAGACCGCCGAAAGACAACGAGAAATACTTTGCCCTTCTCAAGGTCGAAACGGTCAACTTTGACGACCCGAGCGTTGCAAAGGACAAGATAATTTTTGATAATCTCACACCCATATACCCCAACGAAAGAACCGTGCTCGAAACAAACAGTACCAACATGTCGACAAGGGTTATGGACCTCTTCACGCCTATCGGCAAGGGCCAAAGGGGTCTCATAGTAGCACCCCCGAGAACAGGCAAGACAATGCTTCTTCAGCACATAGCAAACAGTATAACCACCAACCACAAAGAGATTATTCTCATTGTTCTGCTTATCGACGAAAGACCCGAAGAGGTTACCGACATGATGCGGTCTGTAAACGGTGAAGTAATAAGTTCAACCTTTGATGAGCCCGCAACAAGACACGTTCAGGTTGCAGAAATAGTTATAGAGAAGGCGAAAAGGCTTGTTGAGCACAAAAGGGATGTGGTTATTCTCCTGGACAGCATCACAAGACTTGCGAGGGCTTACAACACGGTGGTTCCTTCGAGCGGAAAGATTCTCTCGGGCGGCATTGATGCGTCGGCCATGCAGAAACCGAGAAGATTTTTCGGAGCGGCCAAGAATATCGAGGAAGGGGGCAGCCTTACCATAGTTGCAACTGCATTGATCGATACGGGGAGCAGGATGGACGAGGTCATTTTTGAAGAATTTAAGGGAACAGGCAATATGGAAATATATTTAGACAGAAAGCTTGCTGAGAAAAGGGTGTTTCCTGCCATCGACATTAATAAATCAGGGACAAGAAAAGAAGAGTTGCTTATAGAAAACGGCGACTTATCGAGAATATGGCTTTTGAGAAAGGTATTACAACCCATGAATCCGGTTGATTCCATGGAGTTTTTAATCGAAAAGCTGGCGGATTCCGATTCAAACAAAGACTTTATTTATTCCATGAGCAAAGGAGTGTAACATGAAAAAAGGAATACATCCAAACCTTAAGACGGCAACGGTTAAGTGTGCCTGTGGCAACACCTTTGAGACCTTATCGGTAAGGGAAAAGATAAGCGTAGAAATATGCGCAAAGTGTCACCCCGTCTTTACCGGTAAGGAAAAACGGCTTGACTCTACCGGACAGGTTGAGAAATTTGAGAAAAGGTACGGCAAAAAAACCACCTGATGTTCGAGAAATTAGAAGAATCCGAAAGGCGCTATGAAGAGATAGAGCACGAAATGGCAAAGCCGGAGGCTGTTGCCAACATGGAGGTCTATAAAAAACTCGCAAAAGAATATTCGGAACTGAAAGAGATTGTTGAGCCTTTCAGGGAATGGAAAAAGACGAAGGACGAGGAAGAGAAAACCCTTGAAATGCTCAAATCAGAAACGCATGAAGAGATGAAGGCCCTCATAAAAGAAGAGGCAAACCATCTGTCTGACGGCAGAGAAAGACTTGAAGTCCTCCTGCGGGGAAGATTGCTGGGCAGGCACGAGAAGAATGTTCATAACACCTTTCTCGAGATAAGGGCGGGTACCGGTGGCGAAGAGGCAGCACTTTTTGCGAGAGACCTTTTTACAATGTATACGAGATATGCAGAGAAGATGAAATGGAAGACCGAATTGATGGCTGCAAGCATATCTGATCTCGGCGGATTTAAAGAGGTTGTCGTGGCAATAGAGGCCAGGGACGCATACAGCCAGCTCAGATATGAGAGCGGTGTTCACAGGGTACAGAGGGTCCCCGTAACAGAGGCCCAGGGAAGAATACACACATCGGCGGTTACTGTGGCTGTTCTGCCCGAACCCGAGGAGACGGAATTAAATATGAGTGCCGAGGACCTGAGAATTGATGTATTCAGATCAAGCGGGCCCGGAGGGCAGCACGTGAATACCACAGACTCTGCAGTGAGGATAACCCACATACCGACGGGTCTTGTGGTAACCTGCCAGGATGAAAAATCCCAGCACAAGAACAAGGCAAAGGCCATCAGGGTGCTGAGAGCAAGGCTTAAAGAGAAGATGGAGACGGAGAAGGAGCTGGAAATATCTGAAGAGAGAAAAAAACAGGTTGGAAGCGGCGACAGAAGCGAAAGAATCAGAACGTATAATTTCCCTCAGGGAAGGGTCACAGATCACAGAATCGGCTTGACGCTCTATAAGCTGCAGAACGTTTTGGATGGAAACATCGAAGACATCGTAAACCCACTCGTTGCCCACTTTCAGTCGGAGTCTTTAAAAGCAGGGTAATTGTCGTTGCGAATCAGAGACATTATTGTTGGAGAAAAAGATGTTACAAGGCTTGACCTTGTAAATATAATTGCCCACGCCCTTTCAATACGTAAAGAAGAGGTTTTTGCGGGTTATGAGAGAGGGGTTTGCAGAGAAGAAGCTTCCCGGATAGAAAGGCTCTTGAAGTCGAGGCGGGAAGGAACCCCCCTTGCCTATATACTGAAAGAAAAAGAATTCTTTTCAGAGACATTTTTTGTGGACGAAAGGGTTCTTGTGCCAAGACCGGAAACAGAGACGCTTGTTGAAGAGGCTTTGGATATAATCAGGACAAGGAACGACACCCTTTTTTTGCTGGATATGGGCACAGGACCAGGCACCATTGGTTTAACCATTGCAAAAAGGACCGGGCACAAAGTAATGTGTGTGGACATTTCCCCGGGCGCATTGTGTGTGGCAAAAAAGAACGCACTGCTGTTGGACGTGTCAGACAGCACCAGCTTTATTTGTTCCGACCTTTTCAGTGCTATTCAGAAAAGCGCAAAATTTGACCTGATTCTTGCGAACCTTCCCTACATTCCTTCCGAAGAGTTGAATACCTTAATGCGTGATGTGCGGGATTTTGAACCTGAAATTGCACTTGACGGTGGTGAAGGCGGTATTGAAATATACAAAAGGTTTATTGACGAGCTTCCGCATTACTTGAAAAGGAACGGGCACGTCCTGTGTGAGATTGGCAGTGCCGCACAAGCTGTCAATATACAAAAAGCTTTAAGATGTTCAGGGTTTGAAGCGGAGATAAAATTAGATCTGAGCGGAAAGGAAAGGGTAATCACAGGATCATGGATAAATTTGTCATAGAAGGCGGAGAAAGATTACAGGGCATTGTGAGGATAAGCGGGTCGAAAAATGCCGTCCTGCCGCTTCTTGCTGCAACAATTCTTCAAAAGGGCGAGTACAGGATTGACAATGTTCCCCGATTGAAGGATGTTCGCACCATGACGAGACTCATTACACTGCTGGGAGGGGCTACAGAATGGACAGACGAACATTCGTTAAAGGTGGACACGAGAGACCTGACAAACCATGTAGCCCCTTATGAAATTGTAAAAGAAATGAGGGCATCCGTTCTGGTGCTCGGCTCTCTTATAGGAGGCTTACGCAGGGCAACCGTATCATATCCGGGCGGTTGTGCCATAGGCGAAAGACCTATAGATTTACATTTAAAAGGACTCACAGCACTGGGCTGCGATGTAAGGCTGAGAGAAGGATATGTTGATGTGACAGCAAAAAAACTTAAAGGCGCACGGATTCGTTTTGATAAAACCACCGTTGGCGGAACCGAAAACATGTTGATGGCGGCCGTTATGGCAAAAGGGGAAACTGTCATTGAAAACGCTGCCTGCGAGCCGGAAGTTGTCGACCTGGCGCATATGCTGAAACGCATGGGCGCAAAAATCGAAGGAGAAGGCACAGAGATTGTTAAAATAAAGGGCGTGGATCAGTTAATACCATGTGACTATGAAGTCATACCTGACAGAATAGAGGCAGGCACCTTTCTCGTGGCTTGCGGCATAACAAGAGGCAACATAGAGGTTGTGGGGTGTGTTCCCTCGCACATTCAGCCGATTATTGGAAAGCTGAGAGAGGCAGGAATGGATATTATCGAGAACGGGTCAACGATAAAGGCATCAATGTCGAACAAGAGGCCAAACGCAGTAGACATCAGGACAGCCCCATACCCGGGGTTCCCTACAGACATGCAGGCACAGATGATGGCTCTGACGAGCACAGCAAGGGGCGCAAGCGCTATAACCGAAACAATTTTTGAGAACAGGATGATGCATGCTGCAGAGCTGAGAAGAATGGGTGCAGACATAAGGGTTATAGGCAATACCGCCATTGTGAGGGGCATTAAAATGCTTACCGGGGCAAAGGTTATGGCTACAGACCTGCGGGCAAGTGCATCTCTTATTCTGGCAGGGCTTACCGCATACGGCACTACGGAGGTTTCAAGGATATATCATATAGACAGGGGTTATGAATCGATAGAAGAAAAGCTGAAAGCGCTCGGTGCAAAAATTGAGAGGAGGAAGAATGAAGGTCTGGGATCTTGATCGGGAATTTGACGGGTTTATAGCCTCCATTATCGAAGGAAGGGAAAGAAAAAAGCAAAACATAGGGACTGCTGTTGAAACGGTGAAAAACGAAATAATGGCAAAAGGAGCGCGCGCGCTAGTTGAATTTTCGAGAAAATGGGATGGATGGAGCAAAGCCTATCCCCTGAAGGTGACAGAAGAGGAACTAAAAGAGGGCGCAGCGAAAATAAAAAAGAAAGATGTGGATATCCTGCGCGGCATGATAAGGAATGTCGTTTCCTACCACAAATCTCAGGGAGGGCGCGCAAGGACTTACCGAAGGAAAGGTCTTGTAGTAAAGGAGACCTTTGTGCCTGTGGAGAGCGCACTGGTTTATGTCCCGGGCGGCAAGGCGGCATACCCCTCTTCTCTGGTTATGGGTGTTGTCCCTGCACAGATTGCAGGGGTGAAAAGGATATTTGTTGCCACTCCAACGACCGACGGTGCGTTAAATCCCTACGTAGCGGCTGCCTGTGTGCTCTTAAACGTGAAGGACGTTTACAGAATAGGCGGGGCGCAGGCCGTTTATGCATTTGCTTATGGGATCGGGAGCATACCGAAGGTGGATATGATAGTTGGTCCGGGGAATGCATATGTTGATGAGGCAAAGAGGGATGTTTACGGAGTAGCGGGTATAGACATGCTTGCAGGGCCCACTGAACTCATTGTGCTCTGTACATATGCATTCTCTCCCGATGTGGTGGCATGGGATATGTTTTCTCAGGGGGAACACGATGAAATGGCCACTGTCGGATTATTTTCACCTTCCAGAGAGCATATATATGATGTCATGAAGAGTATAGAGCGGCTTATCGTTACCAACGAGAGGAAGGATGTGATAGAGAGGGCACTCAGTGCGAACAGTTTTCTTGTGCACTATAAGGACATAGACCGGGCCGTTGATGCTATAAACAGGATTGCCCCTGAGCACATGGAGCTTATCGGCGACGAGAGCATAGCAGAAAAGATTTTGTATCCCGGCATTATCTATGTAGGCCCCCATACCCCCGTTGCAATGGGCGACTACTATATCGGCACAAACCATGTTTTGCCAACCGGCGGTGCCGGAAGGTTTACGGCAGGATTGTCCGTTGACAGGTTTACAAAAAGGAAGGTACTTGTTACAATAGATAAGCAGTTTTTAAATAAATACGGAGACAAGGCCGTGAAGCTGGCCCGGATTGAAGGGCTTTTTGCGCACGGCGAATCGATAAAAGCGAGAAAGGGGTTGTAATATGAAGTTAAAAATCGGATTGCCCAAGGGGAGCTTACAGGAAACCACGTTCAAGCTTTTTAAAAATGCCGGCTATGCCATAAAACTTCTTGAAAGGTCATACGTGCCTGTTATGGACGATCCCGAACTGGAAGGGCTTGTTATAAGGGCACAAGAGATGGCAAGGTATGTTGAGGATGGAATTCTCGACATGGGCATTACAGGATACGACTGGGTACTCGAACAGGATGCAAAGGTTGTTGAGCTTGTGAGGTTACGATACGGAAAGGTGGGGTTCAGGGGGGTTAAGTGGGTTGTCGCGGTACCGGCAGATTCTCCGATAAAAACCATTGACGACCTGAAGGGTAAAAAGATCGCTACGGAACTTGTAAGCTTTACAAAACGTTACCTTAAGAAAAAGGGCATAGATGCTTCCGTTGAATTTTCGTGGGGCGCAACAGAGGTAAAGCCCCCGCTTTTAGCTGACGCCATTGTGGAGGTTACCGAAACCGGCGCATCCCTGAGGGCAAACAACCTGAGAATTATAGAGACAATCCTCGAATCAGAAACGGTATTAATAGCAAACAAAAGTGCCTGGAAGGATGAGTGGAAGAAGAGAAAAATGGAGAACATTACCATATTGCTTAAAGGGGCGCTCCTTGCAGAGGAAAAGGTGGGTCTCAAAATGAATGTACCCAGGCCTAAGCTGGAAAAGGTGCTGAAAATTCTCCCTTCTCTCCAGACACCAACGGTATCAAGCCTGTCTGACAAGGATTGGGTGGCGCTTGAAGTAATCATGGATGAAAAGACGGTAAGGGATATTATTCCTGACCTAAAAAGGGCAGGCGCACAGGGGATCGTTGAGTATCCGCTGAACAAGGTAATACCTTAAAGGCAGTTATGAGTTATAGGTTTTAAGTGTTAAGTTAAAGAGAGGCAAAAGGCATAAAATCGACAATACGAAAAAGGTTATAATAAAGGGGAAAAAATGAAAAGAGAAGCTTCGGTGGAAAGAAAAACAAAAGAAACAACGGTAAAAGTGCAATGGGTCATCGATGGGGAAGGCTCCTATGAAATATCAACCGGTATACCTTTTTTCGACCACATGCTCCATTTGTTTGCAAAACACGGGTTTTTCGATCTTTCCCTTGATGCCAAAGGGGATACGGACGTTGATTATCACCACACGGTCGAGGATATAGGCATTACAATGGGCAAGTCGTTAAGGGAAGCGCTCACAAACCTTGAGGGCATTAAGCGTTACGGTTCTTCTATAATTCCTATGGATGAATCGCTCTGTATCTTTGCCGTAGATATGGCGGGGCGGCCCAACCTCGTGTGGAGGGTCGACCTTCAGGGAAAAATAGGCGTTTTCGACACCGAGGTCGTAAAAGAGTTCTTCAAGGGTTTTGTAAATGAGGCAAAAATAACGCTCCACGTCAATCTGCTCTATGGTGAAAACCTGCACCACAAGGTTGAATCGATTTTTAAGGCCTTTGGAAGAGCGCTTAAAGAGGCGGTTGCAAAGGATGAGCGCATCAAGGGACCGTTGTCGACAAAAGGAATGTTATAATATGGGGAGCTAAGATATGATAGCTATTGTTGACTATGGAATGGGAAACCTGAGAAGCGTTACTAACGCCTTCAGGAAGTTGGGCGGCGATGCAACGATTACAAGAGACATCGAGACAATTAAAAATTCACGCGCAGTTGTGCTCCCGGGTGTAGGCGCCTTCGGAAAATGTATCGAGAACCTGAAGAAGTTCGGCCTCTTTGATGCAGTAAAAGAATTAGTAATGAATGATAAGCGCTACCTCGGAATATGCCTGGGGATGCAAGTGTTGTTCGAGTCGAGCGAAGAGGCGCCGGGTACCGAAGGTATGGGTATAATTAAAGGAGATGTCCCGAGATTTGAAGGCAACATCAAAGTGCCTCACATGGGTTGGAACAGCATAGAGATTCAAAGAGAAAATCCGATTTTCAACGGTATTAACAGCGGCGATTTTTTTTATTTTGTCCACTCATATTATTGCAGACCCGCAGAAGATGTAGCAGCAACAAAGACGCATTATGGGGCCGAGTTTGCCTCGTCTGTCCAAAAAGGCAGCCTTTTTGCCTGCCAGTTTCACCCGGAGAAGAGCCAGAGGGTGGGCCTTCGATTAATTCAGAACTTTATTGATATGCAAAAATAAGGAAAGTCTTTATTTGCGATTATACGAGGGGGTTGAAATTATGAAAGAAGTGGGTAGAAAAATTATGGATCCGCATATAAGTACGGACACCGAGTAGCTTAAAACACAATGAAAAGAACATATATCTTTGTAATTCTCGCGTGTCTGGGGCTATTAACCATTTCGGGATGCACTTCAATCATGCCCTTCCTCATGGGCGAACCCCAAACCATTGAAACGAAGATTGCACCCCGTTAGTTTGGTGTATGGAATCAAATACGCCATTTACATAACCTTTCAGATAACAACGCCCCGAGGCAAGAAGAACTTCCTTGATTTGCGAAAAGGGGGATTTGAACCCCCACGGTGTAAACCGCTGGATCCTAAGTCCAAAAACGTCAACAAAACACACCCTTCAAAGACATAGATTTCACCCTGATTATCAAGTAAAAACAAGTATTTTACGCATAATCACCAAGTTGGCTGAAACCGGCCCAAATTTATCGATATTAAACAACCACGGGCACAATTTTAGGCACAAAAAAGCCTCATGTATGACACCGGGCGCGCACAAGCGCGGCGGGGACCCCCCAAGTCCAGCGCCAAGCGGATGCGCGCGTGCGGTGTCACAAGCAGGGATGAAGGCTATATGATAAAAAAGAAATCAAAACACGGTGCAATTGCCCTTCAAGCCCGATACATTCTTGAATGGTACGCTGAATACATTGATGAGCTGTTTATTGAAGCCATAGAGGAACAAAAGATTACAGACAATGAAAAGGTTGATTGTGGAAGAAAATACGGCAAATGACACACAATCTGAACACGTAGCGCGAACACCATTGACGCCCAGGCAGGAGCTACGGCAAGCATGGGTTGAATGGATCAGCACCTTAGACGATTGGCAGTGGTTTGCACACTTTACTTTTCGTGAGCCTATCCATCCAGAACAGGCAAATAAAAGGTTCCTGAGATTTACACGGGATATGAACAGAAATCTTTTTGGTCGACGGTACGGGGAAGAGGGTAAAGGCGTTACATGGGTTCGAGGTTTAGAGTATCAAAAGAGGGACGTGATTCACTTTCATGTGTTGTATGGTGGGGGCGTAGGGGTTCTGCGACGGTTAACCTACGTGGACAAATGGTGGAATGATAACAACAAGAGCATTTCCAGAATCCAGCCATATAACAAAAATAAGGGTGCTGTGTACTACATGACAAAGTATGTCGTGAAGGGCGGGGAGATGGATATCTATATTCCTCAGAAGGGCGTCCAGAAGACACTTGCTTAGCCAAAGAGGGTATTTCCGTTGGAATAGCGTTACCGTTGCTTGATAGGTAAGCTATGCCAAAAAACAGGAATAAAAAAAGAAAAAAGAAAAAAGAAAAAAGAAAAAAGAAAGAGAAAGATATGGAAGATATAGAGAAAGGATATTGTCCAATATGTGGAGTAATCCCGATCATAGAGATAGGTGGTCTGATGTATGGGGCAAGAGTGCGATATTTCCGTTGTGATAACTGTGGGGCTGAGTTCGGGATATTTATTCTGAATAAGGAGATTAAAAAGAAGGTGATTCAAAGCAATTATGGAGAATTATGGAAATTTGATAGAGCGTAAGGGTTGATTATTGTAAGAATGAGAGATTGGTAAAATAACTTTACGAAAGACACAACAGCGCGTTGCTTTTTTTACTGTTATCTAATAATACAACTGGCAATTGTGGACAAAACATCATAAAAAACGATGGTTGTTTAAACCAGATATTACTAGACAAGTACTAATTATCTGATAAATTTCTCAATATATTTCATGAGTTTTGCTATTGTTTTTTTGAT
>CAYMTB010000013.1:19005-27831 GCA_964393225.1 uncultured Syntrophorhabdaceae bacterium | reverse complement strand
TCCCCGGCAAAGGTCGTGAGGGAGCGGAAGACCGAAGGAAAGACAGGAGATGAATTGGACCACATCTGGCTGTATTGAAATTACCAGGTCATTGCCGCATGACGAATAATACCCCGCTGCAAAATACTGTATTCTTTTTAATAACGATTTGTGCTAATATCGATAACAAATAGAGTAGGTTGCATAAACCGTGAAAGACGAAGATAAAACAAAACGTCAGATTATTGATGAAGTAAGAGAATTACGCCGGAAGAATGCCGACCTGGAAAAATCTGAAATTGAGCACAAACAATTTACCGATCTAATCATTCGTGCCAAAAAGGAATGGGAATGTACATTTGATTCCCTTCCGGATCTTATTGCGATTATTGACAGGCAGCACCGGATTATCCGGGTCAACAAGGCGATGGCAGACAGGCTTGGCCTCTCACCAAAGGATATGATCGGCAAGACCTGCCATGAATCAGTGCATAATTCCAAAGTTCCACCCGTTTTTTGTCCCCATGCCATGCTGCTGAAGGATGGAAATATCCATATGACTGAAGTTCAAGAGGAGGCTCTCGGAGGGGTTTTCCTGGTATCCGTCTCTCCGTTGTACGATGAAGAGGGCAATGTTGTTGCTTCGGTTCATATTGCCCGTGATATCACAGAGCTTAAGGCAGTTGAAAAGGCGCTTAAAGAAAGCGAAGAAAAGTACCGGAATATCTTCGAGAATGCGATGGAGGGCATTTTTCAGACAACGCCCGATGGTTTTTACATAAGTGTTAACCCTGCGCTTGCAGGCATGTACGGGTATGACTCGCCTGAAGAACTGATGAACAGTATCACCAGCATTGGCGAACAGCAATACGTCAATCCCGAAGAACGTATCAGGTTTAAAAGGTTTCTTGAAGAGAAGGGCCGCGTGGAAGGTTTCGGAACAAGGTTTTACAGGAAGGACGGGAGCACAATCTGGATATCAATGAATGCAAAGGCTGTGAGGGGTCCTGATAGTTCTATACTCTATTATGAAGGTACCGTAGAGGATATTTCAAAAAGGAAAGAAACAGAAGAGAGACTTCAGGAACAGCTTCATTTCCTGCAGGTTTTGATAGATTCAATTCCTGCGCCTGTTTTTTACAAGGATGCACAAGGATTGTACATAGGCTGTAACAAGGCCTTTGAGTCTTATCTCGGTAAACCAAAAGGACAGATTATCGGAAAAACAGTATATGAAGTGAATGTCAATAAAGAAGTGGCAGACAAATACCATAATATGGACATGGCGCTTTACGAAAAACCCGGTATTCAGACATATGAGACCGTGGTTACTTATCCGGACGGTTCAGGACATAATGTTATTTTCAGCAAAGCTACCTATCTTGATATTAATGGGAGTGTTGCCGGGCTGGTGGGGGTAATCCTTGATATTACCGAGCTTAAAAACACGGAAGCTGCCTTAAGGAAGGCGAAGGAGGGTGCAGAGGTTGCAAACCGTGCCAAGAGTGAATTTTTAGCCAGCATGAGCCATGAAATCAGGACGCCCATGAATGCAATCATCGGTATGGCGGAACTTTTGCTGGAGACGCCCCTTTCTTCTGAACAACAAAAGTATGTTCAGGTTTTCCGGGATGCAGGGGAAAACCTTCTGGGGTTGATTAACGATATCCTTGACCTTTCCAAGGTGGAGGCCGGCCAGGTACATTTAGAGGTAATGGATTTTGATCTTGTGGACATCATTGAGAGAACTTGTGATGTTATGGCATTACGCACACACGAAAAAAATCTGGAGCTGGTTTATCGGGTTTCTCCGGATGTTCCGACTCACTTAACGGGGGATCCGACACGCCTGCGTCAGGTTTTGGTCAATCTCATCGGGAATGCCGTAAAATTTACAGAAAAAGGTGAAATAGCTCTGGAAGTTAAAATTCAGAAGTCAGAAGTCAGAAGTCAGGAGTCAGGAGAAGACAGGGTTCAAGGGTTCAAGGGGTCAAGGGTTCAAGGGGAAGAGGGGAAGGGAACCCCCAAGGGTCTTCAACTCAAAACTCAAAACTTAGAACTCAAAACTAAAGATGATGTTATTTTACAATTTTCTATCCGTGACACTGGTATCGGTATCTCCATCGATAAGATTGATATGATTTTTGATAAGTTTACACAGGTGGATGCATCAACGACCCGTAAATACGGCGGAACAGGTCTTGGTCTTGCTATCTCTAAGCGATTTGTTGAATTGATGGGTGGCAGGATATGGATTGAAAGCGAAGTTGGTACGGGCACCACAATGTCATTTACGGCCTGTTTCAATATTCAGAAGAATTGGAAGCAGTTTGAAATGCGGTCTGATATTGTAAAGCTGAAGGACATGAAGGTTCTCGTCATTGATGATAATGCTACAAACCGTATGATTTTAAGGGATATGCTCAACAACTTCGATGCCTCGGTTACAGAGGCGGAAGACGGAAGGAGCGGCCTTGAAATATTAGAACATAGCTTTACCATAAAGGCGCCGTTCAAGCTCTTATTACTTGACTATTTCATGCCATCCATGGATGGTTTCGAAGTGATGGCTGAAATTCAGAAACACAATTGGCTTAAAGACATTTCTGTAATTATACTTACGTCGGGACATGTCAAAGGTGATAGAGAAAGGGCACGACAGCTCGGTGTATCAGCCTTGATCCGAAAACCAGTCAAAAAGGCTGAACTCGTTGAAGCAATAAATATGGCAATGAATCAATCTCGTCTGGCTGAGGATGCTGTTTCAGCTTTCACTGCTGAAGTTTTACCTTCTAATGAGGAAAAGCAGCCCTTGAATATCCTTATAGCTGAAGATAACGAAGACAACCGTCTGCTTATATGGTCATATTTCAGGAACACCCCTCATAAGGTTCACTTAGCTGAAAACGGTCAGATAGCTGTTGAAAAATTCAAGGAAGCGCATGGCAGGTATGACATGGTTTTCATGGATATGCAAATGCCTGTAATGGATGGTTATACCGCTACTCCGCTCATCAGGTCATGGGAGCGCGAAAACGGAATCGAACGGACCCCGATTGTTGCCCTTACGGCATTTGCCCTTCAGGGAGATGAACAGAAAAGCCTTGATGCCGGTTGCGATGGGCATGTGACGAAACCTATAAAAAAGACACAGCTCCTGGAGACTATTGCTACATATGCAAGGAAGGCTGAAGGAGCATAGAGCATAGAGCGCATAGCGTAGAGGTTTTAAAACTAAACGCTCTACGCTGAACGCTATCCGCTAAGGTTAGATACGGGGCTATTTACTGAAGTATAAGGAGAAAATACATGGCAGAAAGGGAACAGGTCCCGAGCATAGTTCAAAAAGGTTCGGTTTCAGTGCCGGAAAGATTGAACGAATTAAACAGAACAGAATTTTTTGCTGTTCTGGCTACAGACAGTAATGGCCATCCATACACCTCGCTTGTAGCATATGCTATCACGCCGGACTTGAAAAAGGTCCTTTTTGCTACTCCAAAGGGAACGAGGAAATATAAAAATATTCTCAATTCCGAACATGTGGCCCTCCTCATCGATAACAGGCCGAAGTCGAACAAAAAACTTATGAGTACTGAAGCAGTGACCATAACAGGCATTGCCCGACCCGTAAGGAGAGGAAAGATGCGGGAGGAATATGCACAAATATTCCTTAAGAAACATCCTGATTTTGAGGACTTTATTAAATCAGCCATAACGGCAATTGTAGCTGTGGACGTTGTTCAATGTGTTCATGTCGGTAAATTCCAGACTATTACAGTGTGGGATTGCAGTTAACTATATTGGAACTGTTTTGCCGATCGTTGTTTCATTCTTGTTTGCTTAACTTTCTTATTTCTCCGATTTTTAGATGTTCCTTCAGCAAGAGGGAAAACCCTATTAAATTATAGGGGATATACCATGATGCTTGGAATAGAACGGAAACCGTAAAGCCTTCGTATTTCGGAACATCAAAAATGGATAAAAGGTATACAAGCAGAAACTGATATACGCCAATGTAACCCGGGGAGGATGGTATAGTAAGCCCCATGTTGAGAAGGGCGCATACAAAAGGCACATAAATAAAACTTATTTTAACACCGAGGGTCAGCATAACGAAATAGAGAGCTGTACTCATTGAAAGCCACTGAAGAAACGCTATGACAATAAATAGTAATATGTTCAATGGCGATTGTATTCTTTTCAGGTTTCCCTGGATCTCTATGATACGTTTTGCAAATTTCGCAAGGAAAGGCTTTTGAATTCTGCTGAGTTGTCCGGCGATAGCATTTGCGAATCTTTCCCTGCTAAGTGCTATTGTAATAATTATACACACTGTGAGAAGGCCTATGAGGATATATATGGCTTGAGAAACCTTCACAGGGAGGCTGTGCTTCGGGAAAAACAGTAAGGTAATCAGTAAGAGGCCTGCAAGATCAAAAATCCTGTCGACGAATACAGTTGAAATGGTGTAAGTGAATGAAATGCCCGTTCTCTTCGAAAGCACATATCCCCTTGCAACCTCTCCAATCCTTGCGGGGAGAACATTATTGACGAAAAGGCCAACCATGAGAGAAGTAAATGTGTCAGAGAATTTTACGTTATTGCCTGATATTTTCTGCCATTTAAAAGAACTCAGCATTATGCTAAAAGAAATAAACAATAATGGAATAAAGACCAGCCGGTAGTCTGTCTTCTTTAACGTTTCAAGAATAGCGCCTGCATTAATACCCTTCAAGGAAAAATAGAGCATTACTATGCTGATGATGAATCCCGAAATTGTGACGATGGTTTTTCTTTTCATAATGTCTTTAACTATTTGCTAACGACTATTTACTGAAGTTTTTTTCCGACCTTCTTCTCAACTGATTCTATTTTCCGGGTGATTCTGCCGTTGCTACCTTTTCTGATATCAAGTTTTATTGTTGAGTAGACCCTGCTGCAGTCCGGCTCAAGCTCTTTGTAGGACGCATCGACAATCTTCAACGCCTCGCCGAGTGTTTCCACCTCGACAATTGTTCCCATGGGGGTCAGTTTATAGGAGGCATAACCGGCATCAATCATCTTTATAATCCTGCTTACATATGTGCTTACGCTGTCACCTTTATCCGTGGGAAACATTGCAAATTCAATCAGAACTGACATATTTTTATCTCCTTTCAGCGAGTGGGAACGGGTTTTGGTTTCTGAGGCTGCGGTTTATCAGCAGGTTTTTTCTTGGCAGCAGGTTGCTGTTTCTGGTTTGCTGCCTCGAGTTTTTCTACCTTACCCTTTAGTATATGAATTTCATTGTTGAGTTGTGAGGCATCTGCCCTGAATTTTTCATCCTCTTTTTTCATATTATCCAGCCTTGATTCGATTGCTGCCAGTTGTGATTTAAGACCTGCCGTATCGATGCTGGTTATCTTTGCCCTGAGGTCTGTCGTTTCTGCACTGATAGCGGACATATTTACCCATGACAGAACCGCAATGATGCCAACAACAATAACCAACAGGATTGTAACAATATGAAGGAGCGGCGACAAATCTTTCAACTTAGAGAATAAACTTCTTTTTTCTTCGAAAGTATCTTTAATATTCAAATGGTCTTCGGGAATCCCGAAGAGCTCATCATCGTTTTTTACTTGTTTTTCTTCCTCATCTAATTTAATCATAATAGCACTCCCTGATAAAATTTTTTTAATGAATATTTATACTACCAGAAACGGGTTTAAAGTAAAAGGGTATTGTGGTAGATGAAAGACAAGGCAAAAAAACCAAAACCAGACAAAGGCGACTTGCTTAGTTTTATTATAGAGATATCTACGAATTTCATAAACATTTCCCCGGATGAAATTGACAGAAGAATCAATGATGTTCTGAAAACCATCGGCATCTTTGCGGATGTTGACAGAAGTTATGTCTTTCAGTTTTATGATGATGGAAAGAAAATGTCTAATACACATGAATGGTGTGCAATGGGAGTAGAGTCACAGACAAAAGTACTCCAGGAAATGGCTGTCGACGATCTCCCATGGTTTGAAAAGAAGATAAAAAACCTTGAAATTTTTCATGTCCCGGATGTTAATAACCTTCCGCTTGAAGCAGAAAGAGAAAAGGAAGAATTCATAAAAGAAGGCATCAAATCTCTTATTGTTGTTCCAATTGTTTCAGGACGTTCCATCATTGGTTTTCTCGGTTTCGACAGCACGCGCAATAAAAAAACCTGGCCGAAAGACACTATCTCTCTTATCAAAGTTGTTGCAGAAATCTTTGCCAGTGCAATAACAAAAAATAAGATAACTATGGCGCTTCACGAGAGCGAATCAAGATATAAAGCCCTTTTTGAATATGCGAATGATGCTATTTTTCTTATGAAAGACGGTATCATTGTGGACTGTAATGCTAAGGCTCTCTGTATGTTTCGATGTACCAGGGATGAAATTATCGGTCAGCCGCCTGCCAGATTTTCACCTGTTTTTCAGCCTGACGGGAATGCTTCGATCGGGAAAGCTCGAAAAAAAATAAGAGCCGCACTACTCGGAGAGCCGCAATTTTTCGAATGGAAGCATCTGCGCTATGACGGCAGGTTATTCGATGCAGAAGTAAGTCTCAACAGAGTCGAGATAAACAATAAAAAATTCATTCATGCCATTGTTCGTGATGTTACTGAACGAAAGCATATGGAAAGTCTTTTGTATAAGGAAAGAGAAACCTTTTTTTCTGTACTCCAGAAGGCGCCCTATGGGGTGGTGGTTGCTGATAAAGATGGAAAGTATACTTACATAAATCCGGAGTTTACCATTATTACCGGGTACACCCTGGAGGATATTCCTACTGGACGAGATTTCTTTTATAAAGGTTTTCCGGAGAAAAAACTGCGTGAGGAAATTAAAAAAATTTGGAAGTCCGACATCCCTGTGAAGGGCGCGGAAAGGGTTTTGAACGTAGTATGTAAAGATGGACGGATTAAAGAGATCAATTTCAGACCAACTTTGCTGGATGATGGCGGTGTTGTCATCATGCTCTCTGATATTACAGAACGGAGACAGGCTGAAGAACTGTTCAAGACTCTTGCGGATAATTCACCGGTTGGTATCTATATTGTGCAGAATGGAAAAATTAAATTTGTTAATCCCTGTTTTGAGCGGATAACCGGTTATACAGAGAGTGAGTTGTTGGATAAAGACTCAATGGTTCTGGTTTTACCTGAAGACAGGGGCTTTGCAAGAAAACATGCATTGGAGATGTTGAAAAGTGAAAGAATACCGGCGTATGAAATACGGGTATTGGCAAAGACCGGTGAGATGAGGTGGATTCTTCAATCGATAACCTCGATTCAATACAAAGGAAAACCGGCCATTCTCGGGAGCTTTGTTAATATTACCGAAAAGAAACAGATGGAAGAGAAGCTCCATGCCATGTCAATTATCGATGAATTAACACAACTTTACAATAGAAGAGGATTTTTTACGCTTGCCGCGCAGCAGATGAAGATTTCGAGCCGCAATAAAAAGGAGATGCTATTCTTTTTCATTGATCTCGATGGCTTGAAATGGATTAACGATACATTTGGTCACCAGGAAGGCGATCTTGTCCTGGTTGGAGCTGCGGGCATCCTGAGAGAGACTTTCAGGGATGCGGATGTCATTGGCCGGATAGGCGGGGATGAGTTTGCTGTCCTTGCATTAGGCACAAGCGGAATGACCGGGGCATCGCTTGCAAAACGTCTGCAGGAACATATTGATCTGTACAATAATGAAACTGATAGACTTCACAAATTATCTATGAGCGTCGGAATATCAATTTATGACCCGGAAAACCCGAGTACAATAGATGAGCTTATGTCAGTGGCAGATACATTGATGTACGAGGACAAAAAGAAAAAAAGCCTTGAAAGAGAATGAACTGACTAAAACCGCCGGTTCTTGATTAAAAAATGTATTTACTAATAGGCGTTACATCTTATATTGAAAGGTGTTTAGCAGGTATTTGGTTATATAATGCTGCAATTGTTGGAAGAAGAATTTTTATAGATCATGGAAAGGCTGAAGAGCCGAAATTACGAGTTAAGAGAGTTTGGAGTAAAATCATCCGACCCTCTGAACCCTTTACTGGTTGATATATGTATGAACAACGATTTTACAGAGGCATTGCAAAACCACACGACCTGATATGCTATGAGGTAAAAAATAAAGAAACCGACCTGTTCTGCTGTACAAAGAGTGATCTGAAAAAATTCATTGAGGACAGGGTATTTTTTTACCGGCACCAGCTTGAAGAGTATATTAAACTTAAACCTTCATTTATGGATAGTCTGGTCCCCATCGAGTATGATAATTTTGCCCCGCAGATAGTTAAAGAGATGATAAACGCTTCAAGTACGATAGGTGTCGGGCCTATGGCCACCGTTGCAGGGGCAGTTGCTGAGTTCGTGGGAAGGGATATCGATTCCCTGTCTGATGAATACATTATTGAGAATGGCGGGGATATATATCTGAAAACAGGTAAAGATAGGGTGTTGATGATTTATGCGAAAGATTCCCCCTTCAGCAAAAAGATCGGTATAAAGATTGTCCCGAATAGTAAACCCTATGGCATATGTACTTCTTCGGGAACGGTGGGCCATTCGCTCAGCTTCGGCAAGGCCGATGCAGTCTGTGTAGTAGGTAATTCCTCTCTTTTTACCGATGGGCTTGCAACTTATATAGGTAATATTGTAAAACAAAAGGGCGATATTCCCCTTGCCATTGAGCAGGGTAAAATATTTCAGGGTGTGATAGGGCTACTGATTATTATCGGTGAGCATCTTGGTGTGTGGGGAAATATGGAGATAGTGAAGATATGAGAAAATTTAGAATTTAGAATTTA
>CAYMTB010000013.1:17494-18905 GCA_964393225.1 uncultured Syntrophorhabdaceae bacterium | reverse complement strand
TGTGGGGAAATATGGAGATAGTGAAGATATGAGAAAATTTAGAATTTAGAATTTAGAATTTAGAATTTAACAGCTAACAGCTAACAGCTAACAGCCATGAGCTAACGGCTAACAGCTGAAAATTAAGAGGTCAATATGAAAAAGAGAATAATTATCAGATTTAAGAGAAAAACAATCGATAAGCCGATAGTTTACAGGCTCGTCAAAGATTATGATTTGGTCTTTAATATACTGAGGGCTAATGTGTTTCCAAGGGCAGACTCCATGATGGTGCTCGAAATAGAAGGGGCAGACGAAAACTTCCGGAAAGGGATGGAATATTTAAAGGACATGAATCTCGACATTGAGCCTATTGAACAGGATATCAACAGGGACGAGTCCAGGTGTGTCCATTGCGGGGTTTGTACGAGTGTTTGTGCGCCTGAAGCAATGTATATCAACAGAGAAAACATGAAAGTTGAATTTGATTATGAGAAGTGTGTGGCATGTGAAATGTGTGTAAAGGTTTGTCCTGTAAAGGCAATGAATGTATCTTTTGAGTAAAGGCAATGAATGAAGAAAATCTATTTTGACTACAATGCCACTACACCGGTTCACGCTGAAGTAGCCGGCTTCGTAAAACCGTTTTTCCACGAGCTTTTTGGCAATCCATCGAGTTTGCATTGGGCTGGCCGCGAAATAAGGGGATATTACGACAGGGCGAAGGAACAGGTTGCCGGTCTGATAAAGGCTGAACCACATGAGATAGTCTTTACAAGCAGTGGAACGGAAGGCGATAACCACGCAGTTAAAGGCGTTGCCTATGCTAAGAGAGACCGGGGGAAGCACATTATCACCTCTACAGTTGAACATCCCGGTGTTTTAAACGCCTGCAGATACCTTGAATCAAAAGGATGCGATGTTACTTACCTTTCTGTGGACCGCAACGGTCAGGTACACCCCGAAGATGTAAAAAAGGCTATCAGTAAGGACACCATCCTGATTACAATCATGTATGCAAACAACGAGACGGGTACTTTGCTGCCTGTTAGAGAAATTGGTGAGATAGCAAGGGCCTCCGGTGTCCTGTTCCATTCGGATATGGTTCAGGCAATCGGTAAGATGCATATTGATATAAAATCACTCAATGTTGATCTGGCAAGCTTCTCCGGCCATAAGGTATATGCGCCGAAGGGAGTGGGGGCCCTTTACATGCGGGAGGGTCTTGATATTGATAACCTTATCCACGGTGGGCACCAGGAAGATGGAAGAAGGGCCGGTACCGAGAACATGATCGGCATAGCAGCGTTCGGCAAGGCATGTGAAATTGTCGGCGGTGAAATCGAAGAAGAAAACAGACGGATGGAATATTTAAGAAAAAGGCTGCTTGAAGGCATTCTGAGAAAGGTTGACCATGTGAGATTCAACGGAG
>CAYMTB010000013.1:0-17484 GCA_964393225.1 uncultured Syntrophorhabdaceae bacterium | reverse complement strand
CCCGTCAACAGGCTGCCCAATACAATAAATTTGAGCTTTGAGTTTGTTGAAGCAGAATCTTTGCTTATAGCCCTTGATCTGAACGGAATAGCTGTTTCATCCGGGTCAGCCTGTTCATCGGGCTCCACCGAGCCGTCCCATGTCCTCCTTGCGATGGATATACCGGCAGAGTTATGCCAGAGCGCCATACGACTCAGTCTTGGAAGGGGCAATACTGACGAGGATGTTGATTATGCCCTGTCAGTAATACCGGGGGTTGTGGACAGGCTGAGGCAGATGTCGCCATTTTATAAAAGATGATGATAAATCCGAATATTGAATATCGAATATCGAAACAATATCGAAATTCAAATACAATAAAGATTTTCTTATTTCTATGTACAATCCTTATTTTGAACATAATTGCTGCTGTTCCCTGTTATTCAGAAAACAAAATACAGGATGGTTTTATTGATATAACGAAGGTGATTCCTTCCGCGGTTCTTGATATCCGCTATTTTGGTCCACACAATTTTGTCGGGGAGAGGGTGGATGGATATAATGCACCGAAATGTTATCTTACCGGAGAGGCAGCGGAGGCTCTGAAAACGGTGCAGGAAGAACTGAAGGCGTTTTCTCTATCAGTAAAGATTTACGACTGTTACCGCCCGCAAAGAGCTGTGAACAATTTTGTGAGATGGGCAAAGGAGATCGATAATACAAAAACGAAAAAGGAGTTTTACCCTACTGTCGATAAAAGAAATCTTTTTAAGGACGGTTATATAGCAGAAAAATCCGGTCACAGCAGGGGCAGTACTGTTGACCTGACGATTGTTCCGGTACCTGCTCCGGAACAGGAATGGTATGTTCAGGGGCAGCCGTTGTTCGAGTGCTATCTGCCCGCGGGAAAACGCTTCAAAGATAATAGCGTTGATATGGGTACCGGGTTTGATTGCTTTCATGAATTATCACATCCGTTGAACAAAAAGGTTGGATTACAGCAGCGGATGAACAGAATGCTGCTTAAAACACTCATGGAAAAGCATGGTTTCAAGAATTACGATCAGGAATGGTGGCACTTTACCCTGAGGGGCGAGCCATTCCCGGATACCTATTTTGACTTTGTTGTCGAATAACATCTTCGTTGTTCCGGCGTTTGTATGTCTATGAAATTCTTTATCCACACAACAGGCTGCAAGGCAAATCAGTGGGATTCTTATGTAATGAAGAACAAGCTGAGAGATGCAGGTCTGACTCTCAGTGCCATGATCCATGCTGATTTTATCATCATAAATGCATGCACGGTAACGGAAGGAGCGGAGAGGGACATCCGGAGATTTATCAACCGATGCAGAAGAGTGAACGGGGAAGGGAAAATCATACTTGCAGGATGCCATTCTCAGGCATATCCCGGAAGCACATTCGGAGCAGACACAATACTTGGTCAGAATGAAAAATTTGATGTGGAAAGGTTTCTTGAAAAAAAAGGGTGTTTTGTCAAAAGCAGGGAAATATTTTCCCTTGAAGGAATGCCCGCCATCGCCGGAGGGTTGCAGGAAGGCAAAACGAGATTCTTTTTTAAGATTCAGGATGGTTGCGATAAATTCTGCAGCTATTGTATTGTCCCATATGCGCGGGGGGTACCGAGAAGCCGGCCCGCCGGAGAGGTGCTGGAATTTCTCAGAGAATTAAAAGAAAATGGTGTTAAAGAAGTCGTATTGACCGGTATAGAAATATCTGCCTACCACGACCCTGCGACCGGTTCAGATTTAAAAGAGTTGCTGCGAACCCTTGAAGATCATGAAACACCGGAACGCATACGATTAAGCTCGATAGATCCCCTGTATATTGATAATGATTTTATTGATATTATCGCATCATCAAAAAAGATCACAAAAAGTCTTCATATCCCTTTGCAGAGCGGGTCTGACAGGGTTCTTGCGCTCATGAAGAGAAATTACACGCAGGCATATATGAAAAAAGTGGTTGAGCGGCTTAACAATAAAATTCCTGATATAGGGATTGGCATGGATGTTATTACAGGTTTTCCAACAGAAGATGAGAGGGCCTTTGAAGAGACACACAGATTCCTTGAATCTATTGATATTTACTATCTTCATGTTTTTCCCTTTTCTGTAAGAGAAGGGACAGAAGCCTCTTCAATGGACGGAAGAGTCCCGGAGGGTGTTAAGAAAGAAAGGGTTCATAAGCTTAAAGGGCTTGATACAAAAAAGAGGCAGGCATTTTATCGGCGTTTTACAGGCGCCGATATGTTGATTATCCCTGAAGGCAAGCTCTATAAAGGTTTATATATGAGGGGGTATGCTGACAATTATATCCCTGTGCATATCCCCTGTGAAAAAACCCTTGAAAACAAGCTTGTGAAGGTTAGAATAACGGGGATGAACGATGGCCTGGTGATGGGAAAAGCAGTGAATGGTGAAAGGTGAAATGGGAAAGGTGAAGCAATCTATAGCGTAGAGCGTGGAGCGCATAGCGTAGACGAAAACCAGGTATGTTTTTGCTATCCGCTAAGCTGAGATACGGGATGCGGGATTGCCGTGAACTGTGAACAGTGAACCGTGAACAATATTATTATGTTTGGAGGAATTATGTTTGTGTTTGGAAATTTGTTTTCGGGAATAGCCTATGTTCTGGATATGCTGCTGAACCTTTACTTCTGGGTTATCTTCGCACGGGCTATCCTTTCGTGGATAAGGCCTGATCCTTATAACCCTATTGTCCGGACTATCTGCAAGCTTGTTGACCCGGTTACATACAGGATTTCAAAGATTATCCCGACAAGGATCGGAATGGTTGATATAGCCCCTTTTGTGCTTATGCTGGCTATCATTTTTGCACAGAAATTCCTTGTTGCCACGCTTTTCGATTTCGGAGCGAGAATGAAGTGATGAAGGGAAATCTCAATATATGCATGAAAAAGGAGAACGAAATAGTTTTATCTCTCGCAGAGCCCACAGAGTTTTTTAAGATTTTATTTGGAGGTGCAAAGTTATCTGAGCTCCGGCATGGTTATAGACAAGATTTTGAAAACAAAGTATGAGAAAAAAGAGAGTATGATATAATCATATCAATGTGTTGGAGAGTATGGTATGAAAATCAAAGGCATCATTTGGCTGGATGAGATTTTAGAAAAACTGATACAGAAACACAACCCCTCATTCTTTCGGCACGCGATATGACAAAGGCTGAAAGGAGGCTGTATTAAACAACATAAAAGTTTACTGTCGAGCGCGAGCTCATATAGAGAAATCGGTAACTTCTGAAATACACACGATATATCAGATGTCTGGGATAAAACCAAAAAAGCATCCTTTGAAGTAGACGTTGAATCTGAAGTTACTTATTATGCGGTAGATAGAATACTATCAGAAAAGATTCAAACAATTGCCCTGAAACGGGGTGTTGGCGCAGACACCCTTGTTAATCTCTGGGTACAGGAAAAGCTTCAAGAACAAAATATATAAAACCGGGAAAAAGAGACGGACGGGCGTGACGTAGTTCATCTGATTTCGTTGACAGCCGGTTTTAATCGGGCAGGAGGCCAATTATTAACGGCCTGTTGCCTAAACACACCGTGCGCATTTTTTGTTGTTTCAAACCGGAAGAGCTTTGCAACTCCTTCGTCGCCGGAAACAGCGTTCCTGCGAATGTCATATTCGGGCAACAGGCCGTATCCAGTCAGAACCTACTCGATGGCATAATAGAAGAAGAGCACGTATGGATTGCTGCCCTGCATGGATTCCCATGCACCCATCGGATTGCCGTTTGAGTCGTTCTGGCAGTAAGCACAACTGCCTACGGGATTTCCTGACGGGTCATTGCATGAGGACGTAGATGTAGTCCCGCACGTAGTCCCTGCTTGGCATAAGCTATTTGCATAATAACAGGAGTGGTGTTTATACGCGTCCTTCAAACTTGTCTTGGGTGAGTTGTCCCATCCGGCAGAAATGACCTCGGGTCCCTCAGTGCTTATCACTCCCGGATCTTTTTCCATGGGGTACACCACGGTAACGTGACCCGGTTTTTTGTTGCCCTGAGCGAAGAGCGGATATTTATAGCTCGCCACAACAAGGTACCCCTGATTTGCATAGTTCTGGGCATTCACCATGGAATCCGCGGAGTCTCCCTGTAAGGCTTTCCACCCATCCCCGGAAGGGATAGTTCCATAATCCCAACCGGAGGGTATAGCAGGTGTCTTGCCCTGCAGCCAGTCTTGCTGGTAATCTGACAGATAGTCTCTGGGCGCACATTGACCGTCACTTCCGTATGCAGCTGTGTATTTGCTGTTGAAAGGATGGAGAAACGGGATCTCTTTTGTTCCCAAAGTTGTCCCTGACTTCCAGACAACGGCAGAAACAAAAGAACTGCAGAACGTGTCACCCTCTGTAACCTTCATGAAGTTACTTGCAGTGCAGTCGGGCTGAGGGGATAAATTCCCCGACACATCCCCGGTCTGCCAATTTACGAGGTAACAATTTGAAGCGCAGCCTGCAGCCCTCAGCCAGTGGTTTTGGACGCCCATTCCATCAAGCATGGAGGCCAGGCTTTGTCCGCTTGCGCCAACAGGGAGAATCTGCTGGGTTCCGAGCGTATAGTTTTCGTCAGTGAGCGTTGCCCTTTTATTCATTTTTACCCAGTAAGCCTTGCCCTGGTTCAGTGTGGCGAGCGGCTGAATCGGGGCTGGAAGCGTTGAAATTTCCGTATGTTTCCCATACCACTGTCCGTTATCCCAGTTCCATAGGAGGGACCACTTGCCTGATATGCCGGAAAGAACACTGTCAATACCCGCATCATTTGCACCATGATGCCCGATGAGGTTCCACCCCGGATAGAGATTCATATAGGTCGCCGATGGGGTCGGCCATGGGGCCAGACTTATTGTTCCCTGAGTATTCATATAGACCCAGTAACCTTTGCCGAATTCGATGGAGGCCAGGATCGAACTTGAAACCGCGGGAGAAAATTTCAACCATAGCTTATCTATGTTGTCATAGCCCCAGACGATCCTTACGGCCGGAGATACATCTTTGAGCACCCTGTCTATGGGGGAGGGATTCGAGGGAAGCCTCGGGAAAGAGATAAAGTTCCAACCGGGCTTGAGGAAGATTGTATCACCTCCTGACGGGGTCATGTACACCATGGATTCTTTGGCCGGAGAAGCATCGGTAAGCATAAATGGGGGCTCCGTCTGAACATAATCATCATATCCTGTTTTTATGCCTGAAAGAACGTATTCGCCGGGAGACGCTATTTTTGTAATGTAACTGCCGGTTATGTCGCTGGTTGCGGTGGTAACTGTTGTGTTGCCACTTGTGTCTATGACCTTAACTATTGCGCCGGGAAGTACCCTGCCCGTTGAAAGGTCTTTCACGCTGCCGGAAATGGAATACCGGAATGTACTTTCTCCTTTGATCGACTGTGTTTCCCGGATAGAATTATTAATGGAGAAACAGTATGCCTCCTCACGGCTGCCGGTTATGCTGGTTCCATAACAAAACAGGAGAAAAATCAAGAACAGCCCTATACTTTTTATACGTGCAGTCATTGCCAAACCCCCTTACGACGTGCTTTCGTAATTGCCTACGACCCTTCATAAACAGGCATTGACTATATATAATTATTGCCTAATAAAAGAAAATGTCAAGAGGAAACCATAGGGGTCAGACCGCAAAGATAAATCTATTACGGAGTAGTATAAATCCTTTGAATGTTTCACTAAACAATATTAGAATAGGCTGATTATCACAAGTATTGAAGAAAAAGTAATATGCAATTAACAGGACAGAAAAGGCGCATTGTCGTTGGAGATATACATGGCGAACTGGATGGATTCAGAGAAATTCTGAGAAATGCAGAGCTGATTGACGACAATGACAACTGGACTGGCGGCGGTGGCATCCTGATTCAAACGGGCGATGTGATAGACCGGGGCCCTTGCTCCCGAGAGGCCGTTGATTTGCTTAGAAAGCTCCAGAAAAAAGCCGCCGCTGCCAAAGGCGAAGCTGTGCGCCTTTGCGGCAACCACGAACTTATGCTCATTCAGGGCTATTACCGTTTCACCAATATCTATGATCCGGAGTCACTCGTAAATGAACTGATAGAAGAAATTGCAAGAGGCGACATGAGGGCTTCATATACCGACGGCGAGAGACTGTATACTCATGCCGGCCTGAGATCGGCTATAAGAAAAATCCTTGTGGATGAACTTAAAGATGAAAAACCGAAATTGAAGACCGGCAGGATTGATCTTTTTCTGTTATCGGATCATATCAACAAAATCTTCAGGGAGTTCGTAGAGAAGGATGATCTCAAGCGGCACCCCATCTTCCATGTGGGCAGTGATAGGGGAGGTTATGATCCGGTAGGCGGCATATTTTGGTGCGACTTCTCGTCCATAAGCCCCTCCATAGAGGCATGGGAAATACCGCAGATATTTGGTCATACACCAACCAGAAAGAGCGGGGTAAAGACCGCGCACGGATTGAAGCTCATCGACGTGGATGCCGGTATGTGCCGGGTGTACGGAGACGAAAGAGTCTATCTTGAGATTACCCCGGAAGGCGATTTACTTCAGCACAGCAAGACTCTTTTGAAATGGAAAACAAAACTGCTCGGGGGAAGAGACAGGGCTGTCTTATAGAGGGTGATATGCAGGGAAGAAGGGGAAACTGAGGAGGGCCTGAAATGCAGAGACTGTTTTTGTATTTTATAATAGCTTTTTTGTTTGTAATAAGTAACAGCAGCATTTCGCAGGCACAGGCATTAAGCGGCATCGGGCCGGAATCTATCTGGAAACCAGGTGATGAAAAGATAGCGCAAATGCGCGAAGAGTGCGCAAAGGATATCTACCCTGTGTTTGAAAAATGCCTCATCGAAAAGATGCAGGAATTTGGGGCTTCCCCCAAGGCCCTGGAATTTACACAATTGTTGATGAAAGAGGAATATCCTTTCTGCTTCATGAGTTCTTTTTGCGATATGGGCATAGTCGACGTAACGGAAGTTAGCTGTCCTTTTATGGCAAATACCATGGGGTTTACCCTCCTTGTAAATGGCGATCCGAGGATAGTCCTGCCTGGCAAGCAGGAATATTTGAATAATATTGATATCAGTAAAGATCCGCTTTATCCGTCGATTATTAAGAAATTCCCCAAAGCAGCACTGTGGTTCAGGGGTAATTTTGTGAAAATGGAGAGCACATTTCGCAACGGCCAGCGATTCATCTGGAAGCATTCGGTGATGAACGGGTGCAGTGCCTGCGAGGTGGCAGGGTCGGCAATAGTAGCGTATGATTTTGACAAAACAGGGAGATTTGCTGGAACAAAGCTCCTTATGTTAATAGCGGGAGAATAAAAAATTATAATTGAAATCAAAGTTATACCTAATGCAAGGAAAAGGGAAATCATGCGCGAAGGCTCGGGGCTAAAGGTAAAACTTACCTCAGTACCCCGTGACAATAAGGCGAACGAAGAACTTGTCGAATATCTTTCCGAAATCTTCAAAGTAAAAAAATCCGAGATAAAGATTTTAAGGGGAGAGAAGGACAGGAGGAAGGTCATTTCCGTACCAATTGAAGAAAGTGTAATAAATCGGCTTATTGCTGATTACTGAATGCTGATGGCCGTCTTTACAAGAAGTAGTAACGTTTACAAGCAGTTAATTTCCTTGACAAGAAAAGGGTAAGTCAATTATATTATCAGACTTAAAAAAAGGGGAACAATGGTTATTAAGTTTTCAGAAATAGAAGACGAGGTTGTATTAAAAGGCGAAATCGACGGATCGCAGTATAAAAGCATTGAGGACATGGAATTTACATTTCTTTCCCCGATAGAATATGAGCTCGAGGTAAAGAAATATGAAGACGGGATACAGTTAACGGGACCTGTTGCATGTCAGCTCTCTCTGTCATGCGGCAGATGTCTGGATGATTTTCAATATCCTGTCCGGACTTATCTGGATATTGAAATTACGCAGAAAAGTCATCTTGAGGAAGCGGATGAGCTTGAGCTGCATAGTGGAGACCTCGATGTATATTATTTTGAAAACGATGAAATAGACTTGAATCCTCTCGTATATGAAGAGGTATTGTTGAATATGCCCATGAAACCTTTGTGCATGGAAGAATGTCAGGGGCTTTGTGATACGTGCGGGAAAAATAGGAATAATGAAACATGTAATTGTAATAAGACACCGGATACACCTTTGGGTGAAAAATTAAAATCTTTTTTAGCATTTCAAGGAGATAACCATGGCAGTTCCAAAACGAAAAACATCTCAATCAAAAAGGGATAAAAGAAGAACTCATTATAAAGCTGAGCCAGTGAATGTCGGGCTTTGCCCGAATTGCAAAGAGCCCAAGCCCCCGCATATTGTTTGTCCGAAATGCGGCTTCTACAAAGGTAAAAAATATCTTAAAGTAGAAGAATTATAACATCAATGGTAAAGATTGCGGTTGATGCAATGGGAGGGGATTTTGCCCCCCATGCTGTTGTAAAAGGGGCAGAACTGGCATGCAGGGAAGGGTTGGCTGATGTAGTCCTCCTGGGCGATGAAAATGTTATAAGGCCCTTAATAGGTAACGCAGAAGGGATTGAGATTGTCCATACCCCGATGTATGTGGAGATGGATGTATCTCCTTCAACAGCCCTGAGGAAAAAAAGAGAATCTTCCATGAATAAGGCCTTTGAGCTGCTCAAGGAAGATAAAGTGCAGGGTGTTGTTACGGCGGGTAATTCCGGAGCGGCAATGGCTTTTGCCATCTTTACGCTTGGAAGGTTTCAGTCGGTTGACAGACCTGCAATAGCAACGTTGAACCCGAACATAAAAGGCGGTATATCGATCCTTCTTGACGCTGGAGGAAATGTTGATTGCAGGCCCGGACATCTTGCCCAGTTCGCTGTCATGGGGGATGCCTTTGCGAGGAGCGTCCTTGGAATTGAGGCTCCGCGGGTTGGCATTCTGAGCAATGCGTCAGAAGAGACAAAAGGGAATGAGCTGACAAGGGAAGCACATGCCATTGTGAAAGACCTTGATTTGAATTATATCGGGTACGTTGAAGGCATGGATATGTATAAAGGTAATGCTGATGTTGTTGTGACAGACGGTTTTGTAGGGAATGTAGTATTGAAGGTAAGCGAAGGCGTAGCAGAGGTATTAATGACATTTTTAAAAGATAATATTGGTAAAAGTCTCCGGAGTAAGATCGGATATTTTTTTGTGAAGGATGTGTTTAAAGAGCTTCGCCGGAGAATAGATTTTTCCGAATATGGCGGGGCACCCCTTCTCGGGGTAGATGGTGTCTGTATCATATGTCACGGCAGATCAAATGAAAAAGCCATAAAAAACGCCATCGGAATGGCAAAGGGCTTTGCAGAAAAAGGATTAAATCATGCCATCAAAGAGAAAATGCAAAATTATCAGTCACTTCAGCGGATAAAGGAGAGATGAAATGGATTACTTCTTAACAGAGGAGCAGAAACATATTCGGGCATTAGCCCGAAGGATTGCAGAGGAAAAGGTTGTCCCCATTAGGGCGGAACTCGATGAAAAACAGGAATTTCCATGGAGCATCATGAAAACCTGTGCGGAAACAGGCCTTTTTGGTGTAAACATACCTGAAGAATATGGCGGAACCGGTGGTGGAACCTTTGAAAACTGTATTGTTGTCGAGGAGCTAAGCAGGGCCTGTCTCGGCGTTTCTGTTAGTTATGCGGCGAGTCTTCTCGGCGCTTATCCTATTTTGCTTGGCGGTTCAGAAGAACAGAAAAAGAAATATCTTCCTGAGATAGCGAGCGGAAGGAAACTCGGAGCTTTCGGGCTGACTGAGGCAAATGCAGGCAGCGATGCCCAGGGTATAAGGACCGAGGCAAAAAAGGTTGGAAACGAATATATCCTTAACGGTACAAAGCAGTGGATTACAAATGGCGGAGAGGCAGAGATTTACAGTGTTGTGGCAATGACCGACAAAAGCAAAGGCGGGAGAGGTGCGACGGCCTTTATCCTTGAAAAGGGTATGGAAGGTTTTTCCTTTGGAAAGAAAGAAAATAAGCTTGGCATCAGAGCTTCTGCTACACGAGAGCTTGTATTTCAGGATTGCAAAGTTCCTAAAGAAAATGTTATAGGTAGGGAGGGATTGGGTTTTATCCTTACCATGAGGACCTTTGACAGAACAAGGCCCGGCATAGGCGCCCAGGCAGTTGGTGTTGCCCAGGGGGCACTGGAAGCGGCAGTAAATTACGCGAGGGAAAGGGAACAGTTCGATAGGAAAATCATCTCATTCCAGGCAATTCAGCATATGCTTGCCGACATGGCAATGCAGGTTGAAGCAGCCCGCGCCCTTGTGTATGCGGTTGGCAGATATATTGACAGCAATCCAAAGGATTTCTCAAAGGTTTCGGCCATGGCCAAGGTTTTCCCGAGTGATGTAGCGATGAAGGTAACTGTCGATGCGATCCAGATATTTGGAGGCTACGGTTACATGAAGGAATATCCTGTTGAAAAGATGATGAGGGATGCAAAAATACTTCAGATTTATGAAGGTACAAATCAGATTCAGAGAAACGTAATTTCCCTCGAACTTATTAAAGAGGCGGCATCGAAGAGAAAGAGATAAGGGCAGTTTTGAGTTTTGAGTTTTGAGTTGTAAGTTAAGATCAAAATAAAAAGCTCATATAACATGTGGAGAGATGAATGAAGAGAATAGGTGTTGTTTTTCCGGGGCAGGGTTCACAACATATTGGCATGGGGAAAAAACTTTATGACCGGTTCCCGGAAGTAAAAGAACTCTTTAAACAAGCGGACGAGATGCTCGGATTCTCCATAACTAATCTTTGCTTTGAGGGACCGGAGGACGAGTTAAGACAGACATACAATACCCAGCCTTCTTTGCTTATGGTAAGTTATGCTGTATGGCAGTTACTTGAGAAAGAAACAGGCATTAAGCCGTTTCTTTTTGCCGGACACAGTCTCGGCGAATATACGGCTTTACTCGCAAGTGGTTTTTTCACCTTTGAGGATGCATTAAAGATAACAAGGAAGAGAGGCCTGCTCATGGAGGATGCCTGCCCCAAAGGAAAAGGTGGTATGGTGGCTCTGATTGGCGCAGTTATGGATAAAGTAGAGCCTGTCCTTAAAGAGGTTTCTCATGGCGATTATGTTGCCGTGCCGGCTAATCTTAATTCTTCTGAACAGATTGTATTGTCAGGTGATGTTGATGCCCTGAAGGAAAGTGTAGAGAAGTTAAAGGGCATAGGGTACAGGAAGGCGGTTTTTTTAAATGTTTCAGGCCCTTTTCATAGCCCGCTAATGGGGAAAGCTGCAGAGAAATTAAAAGATGAGTTGAGCATAATTTCAAAAAACGATATGCTTATACCCGTTGTATGTAACGTGGATGCTGTTCCTGAACAGGATAAGAATAAAATCCAGGACAAGCTCTACAGACAGATGTTTTCACCAGTTTTATGGGAAAACTGTGTAAAGAGAATGGCAAAAGAAGGCGTTGAGGTGTTCCTGGAAGTGGGTCCTCAGAAGGTCCTTTCGAATCTGATAAAGAGAATAGCGCCGGATGTTCCATGCTACAACGTGGAAGAGATGGAAGATATAGAGGCACTGAGGAGTATTATTTTATGAAAGATACCGTTACAATAGTTACCGGTGGTTCACAGGGCATCGGCAGGTGTATAGCGGAGTTTCTTGCAGAAAAAGGCGGGAATATCGCCATATTTGATATTCTTGATGGAAATGAAGCAGCAGAAGCGATGCGCTCAAAGGGTGTGTCTGCCGAGTTCTTTAGTATTGATGTGTCAGATTTCCATGCTGTTGAAGCGGGTGTTGAAAATGTGTTAAAAAAGATGGGAAAGATTAGTAACCTGGTGAATAATGCAGGGATTACCATAGACAAGTTGCTGTTGCGGATGAAGGAAGATGATTGGGACAGAATAATGCAGGTAAACCTTAAAAGTGTTTTTAACTGCACCAGGTTTGTTATCAGACACATGTTGAAGACGGGCGGTTCTATTGTAAATATCTCATCCGTTGCAGGCGTCATGGGGAATGCAGGTCAGGCAAACTATGCTGCAAGCAAGGCAGGCATTATCGGTTTTACAAAAACTGTTGCAAAGGAATACGGAGAGAGGGGAATCAGGGTAAATGCAATTGCCCCCGGATTTATTAAAACGAAAATGACGGATGCTTTAGATGAAAGGGCAAAAGAAGAGATACTAAAAGCAATACCTATGAAAAAATTTGGTGACCCCTTGAATGTGGCTTATGTGGTATATTTCCTGCTTTCAGATTACGGAGGTTATATTACAGGGGAGGTGATAAATGTTAATGGTGGTCTGCATATGTAGCAATTGAGCTTTTAGCTGTTAGCATTAAGTCTTTAGCGCTGTATACTGTTTTAAAAAATTTAGGAGGTGACTATAATGACAGTAACTGAAAAAGTAAAAAAGATGATCGTCGAGCAACTCGGAGTGAGTGAAGCTGAGGTAATCCCCGAAGCAAAGTTTATTGATGACCTTGGGGCAGATTCTCTTGATATCGTTGAGCTTATCATGGCACTCGAGGATGAATACGGCATTGAAATCCCGGATGAAGATGCAGAAAAAATGGAAACAGTCGGGGATGCTATAAGATATATCGAAGAACATCTTGTGAATAAATAAATTAAGAGGTGGATACGTTGAAAAAAAGAGTCGTTGTGACAGGGGTTGGTCTTGTTACACCTCTCGGTGTAGGTATAGACAATGTGTGGAAGAGAATTCTCAATGGTGAGTCGGGAATAGCTCCAACAACAAGGTTTGACACAACCCGGCACGATACAAAATTTGCCGGGGAGGTCAGGGATTTTAAGGCTGAGGATTATGTTTCACCAAAAGAGATTAAAAGGATAGACCTTTTTATACAGTATGCCCTTGCTGCAACAAAGATAGCCATGGAAGATTCCGGACTCGATATGAGCAAAGAGAATGCTGAAAGGGCAGGGGTTGTTGTAGGAACGGGCCTCGGAGGTTTGCCGACCCTCGAAAAATATCACAGTATCCTGTTAGAAAGAGGGCCAGGAAGGATATCACCATTTTTTATTCCTATGCTTATAGCAAATGAGGCACCTGGACATATAGCTATCCAGCATGGGATGAAGGGTCCGAATCTCTGTATTGTGACCGCCTGCGCGACAGGTTCACATTGTATAGGAGAGTCACTAAGGATTATCCAGTATGGCGATGCCGATGTGATGGTGGCAGGAGGTACAGAAGCAAACCTTACCCCCCTGACCGTTGGTGGTTTCAATGCCATGAAGGCGCTTTCCACGAGAAACGATGCGCCGGAAAAGGCATCGCGTCCTTTCGAAAAGGACCGGGATGGTTTTGTCGTGTCAGAAGGTAGCGGTATTATTATCATGGAAGAGCTTGAGCATGCCTTGAAAAGAGGCGCCAGAATATATGCGGAAATCGTCGGATACGGATATAACGGGGATGCATACCACATAACGGCACCAAGTCCAGATGGGGAAGGTTTTATACGCTGTATAAGAATGGCCTTGAGAGATGCAGGAATGGCGCCGGAAGATGTAGATTATATCAATGCGCACGGTACATCGACGGATTTGAATGATTTTACAGAAACACTTGCCATAAAGGAAGTTTTTAAAGAAAAGGCGTATAAAATCCCTGTCAGTTCCACCAAATCAATGACAGGCCATTTACTGGGTGCGGCAGGGGCAGTGGAGGCTGTTTTTTCTATCCTGAGTATAAGGGATCAGGTATGCCCTCCCACGATTAATTATGAGACACCAGACCCACAATGCGACCTAGATTATGTGCCAAATAAGGCAAGGAACCACACGATAAATGTAGCCCTTTCAAATTCATTTGGGTTTGGCGGCACCAATTCCACGCTTATTTTCAAGAGACCTGTATTTTGAAATTAGCCATAGGATCTGATCATGCCGGCTTTGAGCTGAAAGAATATATCAAGAGTGTTTTAGCAGCAAAAGGATACACGTTTATTGACGCGGGTACTAATACAAACAGCTCGGTTGATTATTCTGATTTTGGTTTTAAGGTTGCGAACCTTGTATCCGGTGGAGAGGCTGACAGAGGAATCCTTATATGCGGTACTGGTGTTGGTATGAGTATTGTGGCTAACAAGGTAAAAGGGATCAGGGCTTCATTGGTGTTTGATCTGTACACTGCCATGCAGAGCCGGAAACACCTCGATGCCAATATACTTGTTCTTGGCGCCAGGGTTACGGGTCAGGGGCTTGCGGAAGAGATTGTAAATGTCTGGCTCAATACATTATTTGAAGGCGGCAGGCACGAAAAGAGAATTGAGAAGATAATGCAATACGAAGCGGAGCATTTGAAGTAACGAGAAAAACAAGGAAAATCATAGAAAAAATGAAACTTGCAGAAAAAGACAGCGAAATATACAGGCTCATAAGAAAGGA
The DNA here is from genome assembly GCA_964393225.1 of uncultured Syntrophorhabdaceae bacterium. Classification (GTDB taxonomy): domain Bacteria; phylum Desulfobacterota; class Syntrophorhabdia; order Syntrophorhabdales; family Syntrophorhabdaceae; genus MWEV01. The sequence goes on along the minus strand of CAYMTB010000013.1, from coordinate 3,035 downwards.
AACCGAAAGAGAAGAATACAGCCTTATTCTTATAGCATCTGAGAATTACGTAGATGAAGAAATCCTTGAGGCCCAGGGCTGTGTGCTGACAAATAAATATGCCGAAGGGTATCCCGCAAAGAGGTACTACAGCGGGTGCACATTTTACGATGAGATAGAAGATATTGCCATAGAAAGGGCAAAGACATTATTTAAGGCTGAACACGCAAACGTCCAGCCGCACTCCGGTTCCTCTGCAAATATGGCTGTTTTTTATGCAGCCCTCAACATAGGCGATACGATCCTCGGTATGGATATAGCCCACGGCGGACACCTTACTCATGGTGCGAAAGTGAGTTTTTCGGGTAAGTTTTACAGGGCGCTCGGCTATCCTGTCTCAAGCAAAGACGAGATGCTGGATTATGACGAGATCAGAAGAATTGCCCTTCGCGAAAAACCAAAGATGATCATTACCGGCGCCAGCGCTTATTCGAGGAGTATCGATTTTAAAAAATTCAAAGAGATTGCAGATGAAGCAGGCGCCTATCTCATGGCAGATATTGCGCATATCGCAGGTCTTGTTGTGGCCGGATGGCACCAAAGCCCTGTGGAATATGCAGATTTTGTTACCACAACGACACACAAAACGCTCCGTGGACCACGGGGAGGCCTGATACTCTGCAAAAAGCAATTTGCAAAAAAAATTGACTCTGCTGTTTTTCCCGGTATACAGGGCGGACCGCTCATGCATGTGATTGCAGCAAAGGCTGTTGCATTAAAAAATGCCATGACTGAGGAGTTTAAAGAATATCAGGCACAGATCATACGTAATGCTAAATACCTTAGTAACTGTATGGAAAAGCGCGGTTACAGAATGGTGTCAGGCGGAACCGACAATCATCTTTTTCTCGTAGACCTGTTGTCAAGCAAGGGAATAACGGGAATGGTGGCGCAGGAGGCCCTCGAGAGAAGCGGTATTATGGTGAATAAAAACCTGATCCCCTTTGATACCAAGAGCCCTAATGTGGCAAGCGGTATCAGAATAGGGACTCCGGCAATAACAACCAGGGGGATGAAAGAAAATGAGATGGAATTAATATGCGATCTCATCGACAGGGCATTGAAGGAAATCGACAACGAATTGTTGCACCTTGAAATAAAAGAAGAAGTAAAAGCCTTATGTAAGAAGTTCCCCTTTTATTCCCGCATATACCAGGTATGAAAAATGATCGCCCTACATGGGATGTTTACTTCATGGAGATTGCGGGAATAGTATCGAAAAGGTCTACATGTAAAAGAAGAAATGTCGGAGCAGTAGCGGTAAGAGACAAAAGAATTCTCTCAACCGGTTATAATGGCGCCCCGATTGGTTTAACGCATTGTATCGACTCCGGATGTCTGCGGGAAAGATTAAATGTAGCATCAGGAGAGAGACACGAGTTATGCAGAGGTTTGCATGCTGAACAAAATGCCATCATTCAGGCTGCATACCACGGTGTCAGTATAAATGGAGCTGACATCTATTCGACACACCTTCCATGCTCCATATGTATAAAAATGATTATCAACGCCGGGATTACAAGGGTTTATTACCTTGACGGTTATTCTGATGACCTTGCTATGGAACTTGTTAATGAGTCTGGAATTATTCTGAAGAAAGTGGAAATGAAAACATGAAATGTCCTTACTGTGATGATTCAGAGAGTAAAGTTCTTGATTCAAGGGTAAGCAGGGAACTGGATGCCATACGAAGGCGCCGTGAGTGTCTTAAGTGCGGAAAACGTTTCACCACTGCTGAGCGGATTGAAGAAGGCCTCCCCCTTGTTGTAAAAAAGGATGGACGGAGAGAAATATTTGACAGGGCAAAAATTTTAAACGGCTTAAAGAAGGCATGCGAGAAGAGGCCAATCAGTATAACGAATCTTGAAAAAATAGTCTCGCGAATCGAGTATAATCTCCTCGAAAAGGGTGAGAGGGAAATAAAAGGCGCAGAGATCGGTGAGATGGTGATGGAAGAGCTGAGAAAGCTGGATGAGATAGCGTATGTACGATTTGCTTCGGTATACAGACAGTTCAGGGATATAAACGAGTTTATGGAAGAGCTGAAAGACCTTCTCGTAAAAAAAGGGGAGCAACAATAGTATGGGGTCAAGGGGTTAAAGTGAAAGAAGAAGAATATATGCGCATGGCACTTTCCCTTGCTAAAAGGGGTGCCGGTTCAACATCCCCGAATCCGATGGTAGGTGCGGTTTTAGTAAAATCGAAAAAGATCATCGGTAAGGGTTATCATAAAAAGGCAGGCCTTCCACATGCAGAGGTTAATGCTATTGCCGATGCTAATGGAGATGCGCTGGGTTCGGTGCTTTATGTAAATCTTGAGCCATGTACGCATACTGGAAGAACGCCCCCCTGTGTTGATGCAATTAAAAAGGCAGGGATTAAAAAGGTAGTAATCTCAATGTTTGACCCGAATCCGAATGTAAACGGAAAAGGCGTTGAAGCGCTGAGAAAGGCTGGTATTGATATAAAAGTAGGTCTTCTTGAAGAGGAAGCGCGAAAGTTAAATGAATCGTTTGTTGTTTATATGGAAAAAAAGAGACCATTTTTCACCATGAAAGCCGCTGTAAGCCTTGATGGTAAAATTGCTACGAAAACATGTGATTCTAAATGGATTTCAAATGAAGAATCGAGAAAACATGTAAACAGGCTGCGGTCCATGATGGATGGCATAATGGTTGGCATTAATACTGTTATTACCGATAATCCTTTACTCGTGCCGAGGGTATTGAAGCCAAGCAGGATTCCTGTCCGTATTATTCTTGATTCCAAACTCAGGATTCCTTTGTCCTGCGATATCGTTAAAACTTCAGAGAAGTATAAAACCTGGATATTTACCTCAGAAGAATCGAGGCATGATAAGAGCAGTAAACTGAGTTCGCTGGGTGTGGAGGTTATCAGGGTTCCCAAAGAGGAGAGCGGAAGGGTATCATTGAAATACGTGTGTGAAGAGCTATACAGAAAAGAGATAGTGAACGTTCTTGTTGAGGGTGGCGGCG
>CAYMTB010000012.1:0-30446 GCA_964393225.1 uncultured Syntrophorhabdaceae bacterium | reverse complement strand
CTAACATCCCCTGACGTCATACCTACATCCTCTCGTTCGTCATGCCGGTGAAAACCGGCATCCAGAGGTTTTAAAGTTTTTTGGACTCCGGCTTTTGCCGGATCGACGGAAAAAATGGTTCTTTCCTACCTTTGCTGTGAACACTGAACTGTGAACCGTGAACGGTCTTTTCCCCTTTCCCCTTTCACTATTCACTATCTTCATCACTGTCGGTACTTTGCAATCAGCTCTTTAATCTTTGGTATCGCTGCTTTTGCAGCCTTTATCCCTTCTTCCATGAGCATCTTTTTCTGCGTAAAATCAAAGATTGAAGCGCCTTTTGTATCCGGTTCGATTATAACATCTGCATATTGGAGCTTTGTCTTATTGCTTTGATGCATCACGATGTTCACCGACTGCCCTATAATGTCTACCACTGAATTGATATTGTAATCTTTGATGTCTTTAAGGAGGTTGACAGCAATGACGATATCTGCCCCCTTATTTCGTGCAATATCGCAGGGAATGCTGTTTGTTACCCCTCCGTCAACGAGCAGTCTGTTTCCGAATGTAACAGGGACGAAGATGCCAGGGATAGCGGATGAGGCCCTGATTGCCCTTGAAAGAGAACCTTTTTCCAGGATGATTGTTTCTCCTGTATTTAAATCAGTAGCGATGGGGTAGAACGGTATTTTTGTATCCTCAATCTTCTTTACTTTAACCGTCTGATCAACGAAGCTTTCAAGCTTTGTGCCCTGTGCAGGCCCGAGTTTGGAATAGATAATTGAAAGATCGAGGATATCGTTTTTATCAATCTTAAAGGCAACCCACTCAAGCTGGAAACTGTCCGGATTTGATGCGTAGATGCCGCCGATCAAACTCCCCACACTGGTGCCTGCAATCATATCTATGGGTATTTTTTCCTGTTCCAGCACCCTGATTACACCTACATGGGCAAAGCCCTTTGCCGAGCCTCCGCCAAGAACGAGTGCAATTTTCGGTTCGCGCTTTCCCTGAGCCTGGGGCACTGCCAGTGGAGTTGTCTGGCAGGAAAAGAGGAACGCGCAGACTGCAAAGAAAATTAAAAAACAGGATAAGTGACGAAGCAATTTCGTCCTTCGCTGGCTGAAGCCTGCGGCTACCCGCTTTTGCTGTGAACCGTGACACCCGCAAGCTGGTACCCGGAACCGTGAACAGATTTTATGCACGTTGTCCCACATAGGGGTTATATATCTTTTCTCTCCCTATAGTGCTTTTCGGGGTGTCGCCGTAGTTATGGCCAGGGGCTACTACGGTGTCATCGGGAAGCGTAAAGAGTTTCTTATGAATAGAAGACACAAGAACATTCGATGAACCGCCTGCGAGATCTGTCCTGCCGACGCCTCCAACAAACAAGGTATCACCCGTAAAAACAATGCCATTGTGATAGAGAGAAATGCTTCCCGGTGAATGGCCCGGTGTATGCAGGACTTTTAAAGATGTCTCGCCTATAGCAATTATATCTCCATCCCTCACGGTTATATCTGCCGGGGGGGATGGTTCGGCGCTGAACATGCTCATCATGGAAGAAGATTGATTGATGAGACTGGATGACTCCTTTTCATGAATAATAATCTGTGCATTTGTTAAATCGCGCATCCGTCTGTTACCCATGACATGATCGATGTGTGAATGTGTGTTTAATATATATTTTATGGTGTAACCCTTATCAGTTGCTTCCTTTACAATCCTTTCACACTCCCCAGCGGGGTCAATAATAAGCGCTTCTTTTGTGATTTTGCAGCCCACAATATATGCAAATACAGCAAATTGTCCAACTTCCATTTGTTTTACAAACATAGAGCCTCCTTAAGTTGTTTATGATAATATGTTTTACTTGGGTTTTCAATTTATTTGATGGAAATTCCCAGGCATGATAGGGTAAAAGGTAATTCCGAATTACATTAGTGTCAATAAGAAAGGCAGTGGATAGTGGATAGTGGATAGTGAATAGAAAATTACGTAAGGTTCAATCCCGACAACGGAGGGATATTACGAATCATGCAACGGTTAATAGAAATTAAAACAATGTTGAGAGCATAAGAACGGAGGGGAAGATGAAACCTGTATATATTGAAGCGAGAGACCTGCCTGATGCATGGTTTCAGTGTCTCTATAAAATTTTTGAGGATGAAGGCGTACATGAATATGTAATCGACAGAGGCTCTTTTGAGGGCCAGAAGAGAAGAGAATTTGATATTGTTATGATCCATATCAAATATCCGGGGACTCAGCCGCTTATACCGGACATACCTACAGAACTTGGTATTCCGGCGCCTACAAGCATAGAATATGTTGAAGAATACCTTCAATATCTCATGACAGACAAAAAGGCGGATAATGAGCTTTACACCTACGGAGAGAGATTAACCAACCCGAAAGTGTGTATTGAAGGGCAGGAATGCACACTCGGAGTAAATCCTGTTCAGGAAGTCATCAAGATGTATAAAAATGGAAAATTCGGGACGAACCAGGCTATTATGGAAATCGGCATGCCCCAGGACATCCTTGTTGAGGACCCGCCTTGTTTGAGGTTGATTGATACCCGTATTATGGATGGGAAACTCAATTTTGTGCTCTATTTCAGGAGTTGGGATCTCTGGGCCGGTTTTCCATCAAATCTTGCAGCCATACAGATGATGAAAGAGTATATGTGTAATGAAATAGGCGTGGAAGATGGTACGATAACGGCAATCAGCAAGGGGCTGCATCTGTATGAGTATACCTTTGAGCTTGCCCTGAAACGCCTGCGCAGGTAGCGTGGAGCATAGAGCGTATAGATCCGAAGATAGGAGGTTACGAAGATACGAAGTTACGCAACTTCGCACAGCTTCGGCTTTAAACTAAACACTCTACGCTAAACGCTATCCGCTAAGAGCTCTACCCGTTTACTGCCAGACTGTTGTATATTTCTTTGATGTGGCTTTGGACGGTCTCAATATTCGAATTTTCTGTTATTATTTCAGTTTCATATGAATGTGAAGCGGGATTATGAATTGTGAAGAACAGGGTGTTTTCGTTCGTCGGGATCATCTCTGCGAAAAATACTTTCTGATAAGTGATTATTATACCGTAATGCGACGATTCGATATATGCATCTTTACAGTGGTAGGCAGTATAACTCAGTAGCTCATTAACCAATTCCCTGAAGGTCGCAGACTGTATTTTATCAATATGATCTTTTACATATATGTTCCGGACGTGCCTATTTATATCCAATATAAAGGGATCTTTCTTTGCCTGATTCCCGACGGATAATTTAGCAAGATTATATGTATAGTCTGTTATTTCGGAATAGGTATAGGAATCCTGTTCCCATAATTTGTGGAAGATGAGAGAAGCCTCTTCCCATGTGAATTCATTTTCTGCATCTATAAAAATGTTTTTTCTTACCGCCCTGTTAAAAAAATTTTCTATGCCCCTTTTTTCCAGCCGGCTATCCACATAAATACTCCATATTTGGTTGTGCCGGTCTTTCAGCCGTGGTTCCCCGCTTTCTTCCGGTGCAATCTTAGGGTTATAGAGGAAGTGTGGATTTAAAACATCATAGATATACAGGAATAGACGGTATATCCTGCCATAGAGAAAAGTTTTGTCCTCCCAGATGGTGACCTTCACATCGAGGTGATTTTTTTTCCTTTTTATAAGTGCTTTTTCATTCCAGGGAGAATCTGTTTCTTCAATATAAATATTGCGTATCGAATGGTCAATGCCTAAGATGCTGCTTATATTTTTTGCAGTTGTTTCTGTTTCTTCCACTTAGAATTCGCCTTCCAAGCCATACTGACTAAGAAGTAATGTTTTTGTTTTCATCCACAGAGAATTGGTTTCTAATGAAAATGGTGCCGTTTCGAGCACTTCTGATAGATATTTTCTTGCCCTTTCAGAATCTCCTTTTTTTGCGTAAATGTAGCCCAGATTGTACGATGTCGATTCTTTTATGCTGCTGTATTTCGGCACAATTTGTTTTATCCTTTTTTGTTTTAACATGATTTCTTCTCTGTCGTTCTGTGCTGTCGACGGGTCATTAATGATTTTTTCGTATTGTGTTTGAACAAGTTTTGCTGTAATGAGGACCTCTTTCGTATAACCGTATGTTTTTTGGTAGATTCTTAAAGAAGAATCGAGGTCACCCTTTTTTAACAATTCGTCGGCCTTTTTGACATAGGCTGTAATATTTGCATCAGTTATTGCACCTTCTTGCGTTGTTGCCGGTACAGGTACCGGTGGTTTTTTTGGTTTTTTCTCTGCCGCGAAGGACATACATGGGGACAATAGTGTCAGAATAATAAGGATATTTAATATGTTTTTTAAAATTAATTTTGTCATTCAGCCTGCTCCTTCATTAAGCTTTTTTGGAAAAACATGTTGAAAAGATTTTTTAATGGCGGTGCAGGGAATTGAACCCCGGACACTGCGGATATGAGCCGCATGCTCTAACCATCTGAGCTACACCGCCGTGCTGTTCATATACGATATAACTACTCGTATTGTCAACAATATATTGGCAATTCATCAATGTTTTATGCTATATATGGCAACGGTTAACACGAATAACGGAGGTTCTATGAAAGTACTTGTAACGGGCGGCTGCGGGTTTATCGGTTCACATGTGGTAGATAATTTCATTGCAGGAAATCACGAAGTGGTTATAATCGATGATCTTTCCACAGGAAAAATGGAAAACAAAAATCATGGCGCTAGGCTGCATATTGCCAGCATATGCGATGATGCTATCGAGGATATTTTTAAAAATGAAAGGCCTGATATAATAAATCACCATGCTGCACAGATTTCTGTTCCGTTATCAACAAAAATACCATTATTTGACGCCGAGGTGAATATAAAGGGGACGATCAGACTGCTCGAGTTGTCAAAGAAATACGGGGTGAAAAAATTTATATTTGCGTCTACCGGGGGTGCTATATACGGAGATGCGGATACAGTTCCCACTGCCGAGAATTATGTTCCGGAACCGGCATCGCCCTATGCGATTTCAAAGTTTTCAAGCGAAAAGTACATAAGATACTATTACGGCCAATATGGGCTTCAGTATACGATTTTACGATACAGCAATGTTTACGGTCCAAGACAGATTCCCCACGGCGAAGCAGGTGTGGTGTCGATTTTCACGGAAAGCCTGCTTGGCGGCGAACATCCGACACTCTATCATTTTGCTGAAGAGGAAAGAGGGATGATCCGTGATTACTGTTACGTGAAGGATATTGCGCGAGCAAGCCTGATTGCTGCTGAAAACGGGAACATTGGAATATATAATATTGGCACAGGAAAAGGCACATACACACTGGACCTGTATAAAAATACGGTCGAGGCGTTAAGGAGGAATGGCGTAAACATCCCGGAGACTTTCAACGAACCGAAACGCGGGGCTGTGAGGGCAGGGGAGATAAGGGTCAGCACACTTGATATATCCAGGGCAAAGAAAGAGCTGGGCTGGGAGCCGCAATATAGTCTGAAAGACGGCCTGATCGAAACCGTAGGATGGTATCTGAACAGGTGAAGGTAAAGGTCCTTGGCACAGGGACAGCTATCCCGTCCTTAAAAAGGGGCTCTTCTTCGTACCTTGTATCTGTTGAGAAATGTAATATTCTTGTGGATGTCGGGCCTTCTGTGGTGAGGAGGCTCCTCGAACATGGATATACAGTGGACGATGTGGATGCTGTTTTCCTCACACATTTTCACGTAGATCATACAGCAGATTTGTCAACGTTTTTATTTGCCTGCAATTATGGTTTAAAGCAGCGGACAAAACCCCTTATTGTAGCAGGCGGGCAGGGGATTCATAAATTCTATGCCGGCCTTTCAAAGATTTACCCATGGATTTTGCCCAAATCATATGAGTTTAGATTGCATGGTGTCCCTGGAGGTGAACTGAAAATTGGCAATGTTTTGGCGCGGACCGCAAGGGTTAATCACAACAGGGAAAGCATCGGGGTGAGGCTTGAAAAAGAAAAAAGTCTGGTGTTTTCCGGTGATACGGATTATTCAACGAATCTTATTAAGCTTGCACATGGAGCAGATCTTCTTATCGCGGAATGCTCTTTCCCGGAGAGAAAGGTGAAGGGGCATTTAAACCTGAATATTCTGGAAAAGATAGTCAAAAAATCTCAGCCGAAAAGGGTCCTTATTTCTCATCTTTATCCGGAATGGGAAGGCTTCAGGGGAATCCTCCATGCACCATATCTCATGGCAGAAGACGGAATGGAGATAGAGTTTTAAGAGAATAGTTTGTCTAATTTCCTGCTTACCACGATGTAGCCTTTCCTGAACTCAGCCTCGTATTTTTTTGATTTGTCCAATTCAGCGATAAGGCTGTCTCCGACATGTTCGAGACATATAATCAATTTGCCTTCCTGCCTGAGGTATGTCATACCCCTCTTAATGTAGGCCTTTGCGGCATCTACAACGGGTATTTCATCTTCCCATATGTAACTCAGCGCCGGCTGGACAAAAATATAATCGTATGCATTATGAAGGAGGAAAGGGAAAGCAATTTCTAAATGGAAAAAGCCGTTTTTACTGGCTATTTCCTTTGATTCCAAAAACCAGTTTTTCTTTCTTATAAGTTCCCATGTGGTTTCGTCGCTGCCCAAACTGAAAAGCATGTCACGAATTTTCTTGTTGTCGATGATTCTTGCAAAATGGGATGCTGTAATCACATCCATTACATCCCTTATTCTCTCTTTGTAAATATTTAATCTGGCCTTCATGTCATTTTTTATCTCAGCGTCTTCTTTGATTTTATCAGAGAGGGAGAAATAGAGCTTATACATTTCTTTAAATTCATGTATCAAATCTTTCGGGTTTTTGTTGAACAAGCCCATCTGATCTTTTTCATCATAGTAGTATGATATATCCTGAATTGCCATCCCGACAAGGGGATTTCCCGACCTGAAGTAAGGTGCGCTTGAATTAAAGCGGGTCTTTAAGATATTAATCATTATATCGAATGTCAGATGTGACCTCTCTATTCCGTATAATATATGCTCGAGTATATATTTTTTGAGTGAATATTCATCCTCCCACTCGTCAACAAAGGTATTCTTGTCACGGTAAGGAAGAACAAAAGAGAGGTATGAAAGGCCTTCAATGATCTGTGAGCTCATGGAGCCTAAACCAGGCGTCATATCAAGTATTTTGAGCTTAAAAAGGTCTTCTTTCGTGTAACGGACATTTTTATTGTCCAGGAATATCTCTTCCATATTTACATTTGATTCATAACCTTTTTTAACAAAGAGATAGGTAAAAATATCCAGGGCATCATATTTATTAATTATGCGGGGCGCTTCGTAAGTATGTTCTTCTATTTTTACGCCTCTCTCATTGAGGAATGATTCTGTAAGCGGGAGCCTTTCGTGAGGGAAAAGTTCTTTATATGCCTGTATGAGCTTCGGGTATATCTCAATTTTCTTTTTAATTCCCGAAATTGAATCTTTACATGCAGCCCTTTTTTCCCTTAAAACTTCAATGAGTGTCTTTCTTTCGTCTTCTATAATAAGGGGGAGTGTATCCTTAAGACCTTTCAATGAGAAAATGTGGAAAAAAAGATGCAGCGTCTCTTCGTTTCCCACAATGAGCGCCTTTTCAATATCTATTTCAATGAGTTTTTTTTCGTAAAAGTTTGGTCTTTTCAGGAGGATCCAGTTTCTCCCGTTTGTAAGGATTCCCCAGGGGGTCTTGACATTTTTCAGAATGTAAATGAGTTGATACACTGGAATTTTATTTTCGAATTCCAGATAAAAACCGCCTATGCCTTTGTCCAAAGACCTTCCATACCGTTTAAGCTGAAGAAGCCCGATCGCCTTACCGAAATATTCTTTCGTACCCCAGAACTGAGAGGCCTTTGACTTTTCCTGTTCATCGGTGAAAAGTGCAACATCCGGATTTTTCACGCTTTCTTCAAAAAATCTTGGTTTTGATTCGTAGGCATACCCGAGTATTTTCAGAATGGGTTTTATAAGATGTATTTCTGTGTGAATTTCACTTGCAAATTTTTTGATATCCTGAAATTTGAATAAAATATCGGAAAACGAGGTGTATACTGCGTTTTCTTCCGGTAATGATATGATTTTATCAACGCCCGATGGGGATATGAGTGTGTTTCTGACGATTGAAGGATGCATAATGAATAGATGATAATCGATTTATCGGTGGTTAGTCAAGGAGAGGAATATCTTTTTCTGCTTTGTCTATTCCCATTTTCTGGATTCTTTCAATTTCTCTGAGTTTCATTCTTATTATAACAATGAGACCGATGATAGCTATCCAAAAGATGGCAAGATTCTGGTAAATTGTGTATTGATCATAACTGACGGATGGGAATACTTCAATTTTTTCTTCTGCCCATGCAGTGGCAGCATTTGAAATGACAAGCACCAGAGTTGAAATGAAGCGTTTCATATATCTATCTCCTAAGTAATGAAACCAATAACTGTCATAACGACAAAATATAACGTGTACATAATGCCTATCCAGGTAAATACAGGACTTGGCTCACCGCGACTCGATTTTCTGTCCAGAAACGGGATAAGAAAGAAGAAAAGGATGCCGCAGGTGATGATAATAATGGCAATAGTTTCGCCATTGAGACCAAGGATTTCTCCCGGGAAAAGTTTCAGTGTCTGGAAGAGAAACAAGAAATACCATTCGGGTTTGATGTTTTCAGGTGCCGGCGCTAGGGGATCCGCCTTTTTTCCGATTTCGGGAGGAAGAAATGTGGCAAGGGTTACCATGATGCCCAGCACTACGAGCCATACGATGAGGTCTTTGTAAACGAGGTTAGGAAAGAAAGGTATGCTTTTGTTAGGTTTTTTTTCCAATGATAGGGGGACACTCATACCCTGGACTTGGACAAGGAGCACATGAACACCGATAATAAGCAGTGAGACTATAGGGAGAATGGCTACGTGGAACGCATAGAACCTGGTCAATGTATCGCCTGTCACATCAATGCCGCCCCTCAGGAAGGCTTTAATGAAACTGCCCACAAAAGGAAGGTTCCCTGCTCCGCCCGTTGCGACCCGCACCGCTGCGAAGGCCCTTTCATCCCACAGTAGAAGATAACCGCTTAAACCGAAGAAGATAGATATCTTGAGGAGCATGAAGCCCGTTACCCATGTGAGTTCTCTCGGTTTTCTGTATGATTTCAGCAGAAGCGTGCTGAAAAGGTGTATGAAGAGAACTGTAATTGCGAGTTGCGCCCCCCAGTGATGGATTGACCGGAAAAACCACCCCATATTGAGCTTTGTTACTATTTCGATGATACTTTTATGGGCATAGTCTAAATGGGGTATATAATAGAAAGAGAGGACCATCCCGGTGATAAACTGTAGAACGAAGAGAAACATGGCAATGCCGCCTGTGTAGTACCATATCTCATACTGATGAACCGGCACAAGCTTATGTGCGGCAAGTTTCCTGATTGCCCCAATATCGTACCGCTCTTCTACCCAGTTTTTAAGCCTTCGGCAACTCAACCTTAAACCCCTTTCTGGCAATAATCAGTTTTTCATTTTCCACCCTGACATCGAAAAATTCGAGAGGTTTCGGGGGAGGCCCTTCTATATTTTTTCCATCCTGATCAAACCAGCCCTTATGACATGCGCAGTAAAATTTTTTGACTTCCGGTTTATATGTTATGTTGCATTCCATATGGGTGCAGACACCTTTTAATGCAGTGGTTACCCCGTTCTCTTTTTTAAAGAAAAATCCGAGTTTGCCGCCCCATGCAAATGGTTTTACGGAGTTGATTGGAATATCGAGGAAATCGGGAGCTTTCAGGACAACAAAATCAGGCTCTTTTCCCAGCGTAGGAAAGGCGAATTTGGAAAGCGCATAGACACTGCCGGAAAGTAAGGCAACCACCCAGCCGCCGAATAAGGTATTCAGGAATGTCCTTCTTGTCACAAGGGAGTAATCAATCTTCATCTTTTTCCTTCCTGAAGATCTTTTTCATTTTGTTTTTCACGAGGGTTTTCCTCAGGCCCACTATTGAGTCGGTTGGCCTTACATCTTTCGGACATGCATCAATACACTTTAGAATGGTGTCGCAACCCCATACCCCTTTATCATTGTTCACTGTTTCAAGGAAGTTTTTCGACCTTTCATCCCTTGAGTCGAGCGCAAAACGCTCAAGTTTTGCAAGCGCAGCGGGACCGACATAGTCAGGGTCTCGTGACAGCACAGGGCAGGCTCCGTAACAGCACGCGCAGAGTATGCAGTTCACATTCTGATCAATTTTCTTTCTTTCCTCTTCAGTCTGGGGGATCTCTTTTTCCGGATCAGGGCTTTGCCTTATAAGGTATGGCTTGACCTTTTCATACATGTTCCAGAACGGGGTCATATCAACAACAAGGTCTTTAATTACATTCATGTTAGGAAGAGGTTCGAGGATGATCGTCTGAGAGTCAAAGAGGGATGCCTGTGTCCTGCAGGCAAGGTCTATTTTGCCGTTGATAACCATGGCACAGGATCCGCATACCGCAGATCTGCATGAGGCCCTGAAGGCAAGGGTCCCGTCAATCTCTTCCCTGATCCTTAGCAGGGTCATTAAAATTGTTAATCCAGGAATGACTCTTATATTGTAGGATTGGAAAAACGGTTCTTTGTCCGGTTCGCTGGAATCATATCGTAATATTTTGAAAGTAAAGATATCAACTTTCAATATTTTCTCTCCATAGGTTGATAGTTTGTTATCTCTACGTCTTTATAATAAATAACGGGTTCACCATCGCTTCCGTATGCAGCGAGGGTGTGCTTGAGCCAGTCCGTATCGTTCCTCAAAGGAAAGTCTCTTCTTGAATGGGCGCCCCTGCTTTCTTCCCTTAGAAGAGCGCCAAGGGTAATAATGTGGCCTATATCAAACATGTATTCGAGTTCTAAAGCGCCAATGAGTTCGTAATTCATAATAAGCTTTGTCGAAGAGATTGTAATGTTGCTATATCGTTCCCTTAGCGCGAGGACCTTGTCTAACCCTGTCTGCAGCTCTTCTTTTGTTCTGAAAACTCCCACATATGCGCTCATCGTTTTTCTCAGTTCATCGAGCACCTTAAAAGGTTTTTCACCGCCGGGGTTGCCTAATTTCCGTATCTTCCTTTCAACTTCTTCATTTTTGCTTATAAGAAGTTTTTCATCAGATTTAACATTATTTGACTGCAGATATTCATTAATCGCAATGGCGCCAAGTTTGCCGAAAACAATGGTGTCGAGAAGGGAATTTCCGCCGAGTCTGTTCCCTCCGTGAACGCTGACACATGCACATTCACCTGCTGCATAAAAGCCTTTTATTATTGTTTCGCATTTTTCATTCGTATCAATTCCGCCCATAGAATAGTGCTGACAAGGCATAATAGGGATAGGCTCTTTTATGGGGTCAATCCCCAGAAAATCGATACAAATGTTCCGGATGCCGGGAAGCTTGCCTATAATCTTTTGCGCACCGAGGTGACGTATGTCAAGATGGACGTATTTGCCCAGTTCATTTTCAAACGCCCTTCCTTGTTCTATCTCTGTCTGGATGCTGCGCGAAACTATATCCCTCGGGGCGAGTTCCATCATTTTGGGAGCATAGTTCTCCATGAACCGTTTCCCTTCTTTATTGACTAGGTATCCTCCCTCGCCGCGGGCGCCTTCTGTCATGAGGATGTTTGTTCCAATCAGGCAGGTGGGGTGAAATTGAACAAATTCCATGTCTTTCATAGGAATGCCCGCTTTATAGGCTAACCCGATTCCGCTTCCATTGTTTATGAGGGCGTTTGTCGAATAATAATAAACCCTTCCGTATCCTCCAGTGGCAAGCATTGTTGTTTTTGAGAGGATGGGAACCAGCTTCCCGCTGATCTGGTCTATAGCGATAAGCCCATGGCAAACCCCGTTATCAACAGCTAAAGATGCGACAACATGCTCAGGATAAAATTTTACCCCTTTATAGACGGCGCGCTCTAAAAGTGTGTTCAGTAAAACATGGCCCGTGATGTCAGTAGAATAGCATGTCCTCGGATAACCGGCACCGCCGAATGGTCTTTGAGCGATGGTGTTATCGGGGAATCTGCTGAAAGGACACCCCCAGTGCTCCATTTCATAAACAATCTTTATTGCTTCCTGACACATGATTTCAACGGCATGCTGGTCTGCGAGGTAATCGCTCCCCTTTATTGTGTCAAAGGCGTGTTTTTCCCACGTGTCGTCTTTTGAATCGGGATTGTTTGCAAGGGCTGCATTAATACCGCCCTGTGCGGCAATAGAATGGGAACGTATCGGGTGTACTTTTGATATGAGCCCAACATTGTATTTATCGCAAAGACCAACTGCTGCCCGGAGACCTGAAAG
This sequence comes from uncultured Syntrophorhabdaceae bacterium, assembly GCA_964393225.1. Taxonomy (GTDB): domain Bacteria; phylum Desulfobacterota; class Syntrophorhabdia; order Syntrophorhabdales; family Syntrophorhabdaceae; genus MWEV01. The sequence continues at coordinate 18,080 of CAYMTB010000012.1, read as the reverse complement.
ACCTCCGCCTACAATGAGGACGTCGTGGTAAAGCATGATTATGAGGTAATTGCGTAAATATAGATAAGTGCTAACGAGATGATTGATGCAACCAGATTAGAGAGCAGAAAAAGACGTTTTTCGTTTCTGTATCCAAGGTCCATGATGATTGTTCTCAAACCGTATATGCTGTGAAAAGTAAAGAGGATCAGGATAAGGACATCAAGTACGGGCTGTCTGTGTAAGCTCAGCGCCCAGTCAGGCTTTTTGTCTTTTGTAAAGAGGAAAAAACTTGTGAGGATTTTTATGCCGAAAAGAATTATTAGTGAAACGCCGCTTATTCTGTGAAAAAGCCATATAAACATAATGTAACAGACTTCTATCAATTGAACATAATTTTTGTCAAGTAAAATCTCCAAAAACATTAATAAACCTTGAAGTGTTATCAGTCTTATGCAAAAATATTGGCTTAATTATTGTTATTCTATTAATAGAAAAGAGGTTTTATGGGTAATTATGATGACGAAAAACCTGATTGGCGCGAGATAGACAGAAAAAAAGACAGAAGCAAGCTTTTTGGACGCCAGGAAGAAAAGGGGCCGAGCAAAGACAAACCAAGGGATAGATATAAAACCGGGAAATGGGAAAAGGCATTGGATAAACTTTTTATGGGTAAAAAGGGAACCGTTGAGCACGAAAAGCTCTATAATAAAATTCATAAAGCCTACGGCACAAAGAAATTTCCAGCTATTGTAGCAAGCTATATAGAAGAGTATGGATTACCGGATGATGTATCAACTCTCCTGCTTATTATTGATACGAAAGATCAGGATATCATTCTTCCTGTGTTTGAAAAGTTGAAAGAAATCTATGGCGGGTTACTGCCCCGCCAGAAGGAAGATGTGAAAAGAAAACTTTCTATCCTAAAGCTTACCGATAAATCAATTGAAGTAAAAGAAAAGGCCGCAGAGATTTTAGAGGAGCTGATAGCTGATGGCCGATGATACTGGATGCTTGGTGCTGGATACTAAATACAGAAGATTAGAAGGTTTGAGGTTTAGATGGTTAGCCAAACCTCCAATCATCTAACCCTCTAATCATCTATCAGTTGAACGACTGTGAACCGTGAACTTATTTATTTTCCATTACAAAGCGCTTAAAAGACCTGTCGTAAGACAGTTCTCCCTCCTTTGAAAAGAAACAGCCGGGAATTTGCTTCATTTTCCTGTGATAGGAAACGCATTCGCAACATCTCCCTTTTTTACCGCAATCATACGTGCATGTGCATGCCGCCTTGTTTTGTTCGATTGTACATTCCACGGTTGTTGCCTCACTAAGCGATGAGTGTATTAGAGCCGTCCGGTATGATGTAGCAAAGTTTTTCTTTTCCATCGTCAATGGACTTTATAGCTTCCTGTATGGTTTGTTTCGGAGTGAGGCCCATCTTTTTTACCTGATCGCCTTCAAGCTGTGAGACCATGATGATATTACAGCGCTCCGCCTTGAATCGCGTGGAATATGCTGTCTGCGCGTATACCTTGTCGGCACTCCTTGCATGCGGTTCCATTTCGCTTGTTGATCCAAAATCGAACCACTTGAGAAAATCAGCGTTGCCCATACCGTCACTGCATTGGCCGGTTACTATAAGGACACCGTCCTCTTTGACAGCACCCATTGCATGCTCCATTGCCTTGTGTGACTGGATGAAGTTGATATCTTTGGGGAAGCCACCCGAGCTTGTAATAACAACATCAGCCTTTTTATCGACCTTTATCTCGAAGTGTTCTTTGAACCAGGCGCACCCCTGTTCGTGGGCATTTTTGATATCACCGGTAAAGACATTCAGAAGGTTTTTCTTATCGTCAAGGACCGTGTTTATAAGAAAAAGAGGCGTCTTGATGAGGGAAATGCCCTGCATAATCTCTTCATGCATGGGATTCCCCTCAAGAATACCTGATTTTGCAAGGACATGTTTACCCGGTTTGTCTGCGTTAAAAACTTTTCTGTGGATTCCGAGTATTGTCTCATAACCGGCAACGCCGGGGAAGATGGACTTTCTGCCGCCACCGAAACCGGCAAGATAGTGAAAATTTATCGATCCGGTAACGATAGCTGCTTCGGCATTGATGAGAAGCGAGTTGAGAACTACTTCGAGGCCGGTGGAAGTCCTGCCGACAGATGTTAAACCGCTGTTATTGAAACAATCATGGTCTATACAGGGGAATCTGTCATATATAACCCCGGAGACTAAGCTTTTTTTCTCTTCTTCTGTTTGTTTTCTGTGATTTCCAAGGGCAAAGATTATCTTTGCCCTTATATTTTGTTTTGCCAGGAATCTTTCATACAAAACAGGCAGCACACGATCCATACCGGCATATCGCGTAACATCCGGCACGATGACAAGAACTTCTCTGAAATGTTTAAGCCATTCAGCAAAAGGTTTATGGTTAATGGGTTTTTGAAGTGACTGAAAAAGTGTTTCGTTTAATGGCACAGATGCCGGTTCGCTATGCTTTAATACCTTTGCATGCCAATTTTCCGGCAGTTCAAAAGATATTCTTTCATTTCCGTATTTCAGATTGTATGTTGTCATCTTATGCTGTAAAAAACTTCCTTTCCTCCGAAAACTGCCACATCTCCAAGCTCTTCCTCAATCCTCATGAGCTGGTTGTATTTGGCGATTCTTTCGCTTCTTGATGCAGAACCTGTTTTTATCTGGCCTACGTTTGTTGCAACTGCAAGGTCAGCGATAAAAGTGTCTTCGGTTTCACCGGAACGGTGGGAGATAACGCAGGTGTAACCGGCCCTCTTTGCTATCTCGATTGTGGTGAGCGTTTCTGTTACTGTTCCAATCTGATTCAGTTTGATGAGTATACTGTTTGCGATTCCCTGCCTGATTCCTTCTGAAAATATTTTTGGATTTGTGACAAAAATGTCGTCTCCTACGATCTGTATCTTTGAGGCGCACTTGTCGGTGAATTTTTTCCATCCCTTCCAGTCGTTCTGGGCTAAGCCGTCTTCGATGGAGATAATCGGATAACCCATTATGAGTGAATCGTAAAACTCGACAAGCTTATCGCTGTTCCAGATATTTCCGTCAATACGGTACTTGCCTTTCTTGTAAAGCTCGCTGGCAGCAACATCGAGGGCTATAAAAATATCCCTTCCCGGTTTGTAACCTGTTTTTTCAATTGCAACCATAAGGGTATCGAGTGCTTCCCTTGTTGTTGATATCTGGGGAGCGAAACCACCCTCATCGCCTACACCGGTAGAATACCCTTTGTCCTTTATAACGCCTTTCAGGGTATGAAAGACTTCAACCCCCATCCGCAGGGCTTCTTTAAAGCTGTCTGCACCTGCCGGCACAATCATGAACTCCTGTGCGTCAAGTGAGTTCTGGGCGTGCGCGCCGCCATTGATAACATTCATCATTGGTACAGGCAGTTCCCTCGACATAATGCCGCCTATGTACTGATATAACGGCAGATCTACATATTCCGATGCGGCCCTTGCAACTGCCATGGAGACGCCGAGGATAGCGTTTGCACCAAGATTACTTTTATTCTCTGTTCCGTCGAGTTCAATGAGGAGGTTATCGATATAAGCTTGTTCAAGTGCATCGAACCCTTCAATCCTGGGTGCGATGATATTATTTACATTCTCAACAGCCTTGAGGACGCCTTTACCATTATATCTTTTTACATCACCATCCCTCAATTCAAGGGCTTCTCTTTCACCCGTAGATGCCCCGGAAGGGACTACGGCTTTGCCCATACACCCGCTTTCCAGCACGACCTCTGCTTCAACCGTGGGGTTGCCTCTGCTGTCAAGCACTTCTCGTGCAAAAACACTATATATTGTTGACATTCTTACCTCCTTAAAATGCAGTTTTTAAGTGTTGAGTTTTAAGTGTTGAGTTAAAAAACTTAAAGCAGAACACCTAAATTTATTTTTTATATTTTTGAGAATAACACAGTGTAAAAAACCCGTCAAATGTTTTATATTAACATGAAAAGGAGAACAGCTATGAAGAAAGCAATCTGTCTTATACTTACACTTACAGCAACTTTATTTTTAATACAGCCTTTACTCTTTGCCCAGGCCGATAATGCTGTATTGGAGCAATTTAAAAAGTCATTTCCTCAAGTAAAGGTTGACGAATTCAGGAAAGCCGATATTGACGGCCTGTATGAGGTGATCACTGGAGGGAAGGTGCTCTATTATTTTGCTCAGAAAAATTATCTTTTTGCCGGTGCCATATGGACTCCTGCAGGTAAAAACCTGACCACGGAGAGGGAAGGGGAAATTATTACAAAAAAAATCAAAGATGTGCCTCTGGATAAGGGCCTGAAAATAGGCAGCGGTGAAAATATTGTACTTGAATTTACCGATCCGGATTGTCCATATTGCAGGCAGGCTTCAAAGTTTTTTGCTCAGCAGAAAAATGTTACGAGATATGTGTACTTCCTCCCTTTGCCTTCACATAAGGATGCCGAACCGAAAATAAAATATGTCCTCTGCGCCAAAGACAAAGAGAAGGCGTATGAAGAGGCTATGACCGGGAAACTCGATGGGAAGAAGATTGAGGCGTGTACTGACGAGAAGGCATTAAAACTTTTCGGTGAACAGCAGCAAATCATTGCCAAACTTGGCTTGAACAGTACCCCGCAATTCTGGGTAAACGGAAAACATGTATCGGGGGCAAATATTCAATTACTTGAAAGCCTGTTGAAGAAGGAACCAGTAATAAAGGAACCTAAGAAATAGGTTTTACCCTTTGAACGGTCTGTTGCTCAAATATGGTATTCGCAGGAACACTGTTTCGCTCCCTGCTTCGCTGCGCTTTTTACCCACTACAGGCTAGAATTTCACTCAATTTCGCAAACTCGTCCCAAAATGCCTGGGCTCAAACATGCGAATTGCCCTTCGGGACGTTCATTCTCGCCGAGTGGGTACCCAAAAATGCTCGAAGGCGCGACTCGCGAAAAGTTCTTCCTGCTTTTACCGAAAGAGTTAACTAAAAGTTATTTGAGCAACAGGCCCTTGGCCCCTGTCTTTAAATGGTAAATCTCCATTTACAGAACGTCTCTTTTGGATGTGGATCCGGCGGGGCAAAAAGACACTCAACTTTAATATTCGGATCGATTGAATGTGAGAAGCTTTTGAACTCACCTTCGTGCATGTATTTGCATACAAATTCGTCGAGGCCGCGCCTTAAACGGGCCTCCTGCGTTGGACAGTTTGGTACGGTAATGATTACCTCATCATCCTTTTCTTCAATCTCATACCCTACAAGAATAGTCCACGGGAAGTACTGGAGTGCTTTAACGAGTCCTTTCAGACCTTTTTCCTGAATGCCGAACCTTTTAACAAAATCTTTGCCTGCCATCTCAGGAACCCGGCCCCAGACCATCTCGTTAATTTTTTCAGCGGTTTCCTGATCAAATTTTTCAGCCACATAGATGAACCAGAACGCATCCATGACCCTGTAGTGCCAGAGCAGGAACTCGATGTAGCTTTTTAACTGAGCTTCATCCATCTTTTCAAAAACTCTCAAGTCCATACTGACCCCCTAATCGTCTTCTTCCTTAAGGGCTCTCTTTTTAATATCATTGAGCGAGGCAAAAAGATCTTTACCCTCATATATAATCTTGTATAATTCTTCTGTAATAGGCATCTCTATGTTGAATTTTTTAGAGAATGCGTGTGCAGCATTGATCGTATAATACCCTTCAACGACTTTTTTCTGTTCTTTTATAATGGCTGCCGGTTTTTTTCCTCTGGCGAGTTCTGTCCCGAACCACCTGTTTCTACTCAACTGGCCATACGATGTGAGTATAAGGTCTCCAATACCGGAAAGTCCCATAAATGTAGTCTCTTTTGCGCCCAATGCCTTGCCGAGTCTTTTAATTTCAGCAATTGCCCGTGTTATAAAGGCTGCTTGAGTATTCGTGCCGAGCTTCAATCCTCCGATAATGCCGGCACCAATTGCCATAACATTTTTCATGGCACCACCAAGTTCAACTCCTATTGGATCTTCGCTTGTATAGACCCTGAAGTTGTCGCTATGAATAAGTCTTTGAAAATTTGTTGAAAGCCCTTTGTTTGCTGAGGCTACGACAACGGAAGTGAATGATTCGCGAGCCACTTCTTCTGCAAAGGAAGGGCCTGAAAGGACTGCTATACGATTATCCTTTTTGTTTAGTGCCTTTTCGGTTACCTGGCTCATGCGCAACAGGGTATCAATTTCAAGCCCTTTGGTGAGGATAAGTATATTCTTGCGGGCCAAAATGTGGGCTACAGGTTCAATAGTTTTTCGTAAGGCAAAAGATGGGGTTGCGATTACAATATTATTTGCTTTTTCCGCAAGGGCACTAAGGTCATTGGTGAAATCAATAGTCTCGGGCAATATGAAACCGGGAAGATAAAGCCTGTTCTCCCTGTCTTTTTTTAATGTTTCATAAAGGTTTGCTTCATATACCCACTGGAGGATGTTTATATCTTTTCTTGCGAGATGCATGGCAAAAGCAGTTCCCCATGCACCAGCGCCTATTATCCCGATATTAGTCATTCAGCGTATCGTCCACAAATCAGTTCACAGTTCACAGTCGTTCGACTGATAGATGATTAGAGGGTTGGATGGTTGGATGTTTAGCTAACCTTCTAAACCTCAAACCCTCTAACCTTCAATTTTATTCTTCCTCAATTACCGCCACCCCGTGTATCCTTTTCTCTTCTTTTAAATCCATGAGCTTAACCCCGAGGCCGCCTCTCTTCTGCACCGGTATATCTTTTGTTTTGAATCGTATTGTTCTCCCCGTATCGGTAACGAGAATAACTTCATCCTTATTGCTTACCTCTTTAAGGCTTACTACTTCGCCATTTTTATCCCCGCATCTTACATTTATAATACCGCTGCCTCCTCTTGCCTGGAGCCTGTATCCGCTGCAGGGGGCGCATTTCCCGTAAGCCTTTTCGGTAACGGTGAAGACGTTGCAATCCTGGCTTACAATTTCAACAGAGACTACTTCATCATTTTTTTTGAGTCTTATTCCTCTGACACCGTATGCCACCCTGCCCATCGGCCTGATCTCTGTTTCCTTGAATCTGATAGACATACCCTTTTTTGTAGCGATCATTAACTCATTTTGACCATCCGTTTCAAGGACACAAATAAGGCTGTCATCGTCCGGCAGGCTTATTACCCTTATGCCTGGGGCCCTTAAATGTTTCAATGAATCAAGGGTTATTCTTTTTACCTGTCCTTTTTTGGTCACCAGGAATAAAAACTTGTTTTCTGAAAACTCTCTTGCATGTGCGACAGCAGTAATTCTTTCATCTTTATCAATATTGATAAGATTAACGATAGGTTTTCCTTTTGAGGACATTTGCGCTTCAGCGATATTAAATACTTTAACAATATGTGCCTTGCCTGTATTTGTGAAGAAAATAATGTAAGAGTGGGTTGAAGCTATGTAAAGATGATCAACAAAATCTTCATCCCTTACTATTATTCCAATTTTTCCCTTTCCACCCCGTGCCTGATGTTTGTACTGGTCTACGGGTGTCCGTTTTATATAGCCCCGGTATGTAATGGTTACGACCACTTCTTCTTCCTTGATCATGTCTTCCGTTGTAATCTCCGGCAGCCAGTCAACGATTTCGGTTAACCTTTCATCCCCGTATTTTTCTTTAATTTCAATGAGTTCTTTTTTTATGATGCTCAGGAGGAGTTTTTCATCGGCGAGTATCTGCTGAAGTCTTTCTATCTCTAAAGCAGTTGCATTGTACTCATCGATAATCTTTGTCCTTTCGAGCGAGGTGAGCCGTTGCAGACGCATTTCAAGAATGCTTGTTGCCTGCCTTTCAGAAAAGGCGAAGCGTTCCATTAATGAAATCCTCGCTTCCTGTGTATTCTGTGACTTTTTTATAAGGGCTATTATCTCATCGATATTGGCAAGAGCTATTTTAAACCCTTCCAATATATGGAGCCTGTCTAAGGCTTTATTCAGCTCAAATATTGACCTTTTGGTCACGATTTCTTTTCTGAAGTTTACAAACTCGGCAATAAGTGCTTTAAGACTCAGGGTTTTCGGCTCGTTATTCACGATTGTGAGGAGAATTATGCCGAAGGTGGTTTGCAATTGCGTATGTTTATAAAGTTTATTTAAAATGGGTATTGCCATTTCACCCCGTTTCAGCTCTAATACAATCCGCATGCCTTCTCTGTTCGATTCATCTTTTATATTAGAAATGCCTTCAATCCTTTTCGTGTTTATAAGTTCAACGATGTTTTCAATAAGGCGTGTTTTATTTACCTGGTATGGGATTTCAGTTATGACAATGGCTTCCCTGCCGTCTTTCTTATGTTTTTCAATTACTGACCTTGCACGGAGGGTGATATGCCCTCTTCCTGTTTTGTAGGCCTCTCTGATCCCCTGCCTCCCGAAGATTATGGCCTTAGTGGGGAAATCAGGCCCGGGGATAAGTGCAATGAGCTCATCCAATGTAATGTCCGGGTTATCTATATAAGCCGCGATGCCGTTTGCAATCTCAGTAAGGTTGTGCGGCGGAATATTTGTTGCCATTCCAACGGCTATTCCTGACGAACCGTTAATGAGAAGATTCGGAATTTTTGAGGGCATTACCATTGGCTCAAAAATGGACTCGTCATAATTCGGCTTAAAAGAAACTGTACCCTTCTCAATATCTCTTAAGATTTCCTCTGCAATCTTTGAAAGCCTTACCTCTGTGTACCTCATTGCCGCGGGCGCATCACCATCGATGGAACCAAAGTTACCCTGACCATCAATAAGCGGATAACGAAGCGAGAAATCCTGTACCATGCGTGTAATCGCATCGTATACTGCCTGATCACCATGAGGATGAAATTTACCGATAACATCACCGACAACCCTTGCCGATTTTTTGTACGGCTTATCGTGTGTATTGTTCAACTCATACATGGCGTATAAGATTCTTCTGTGAACAGGTTTCAGACCGTCCCGTATATCAGGAAGAGCTCTACCTATTATGGTACTCATGGCGTAATCGAGATATGATCTTTTCATCTCATCTTCGATAGGCACAGTTATGACAGATGTATGCATCCGGAAGCCTCCGTGGGTTGTGATTTTTATTACTTTAACATAAACAGCACCCTGTTGACAAACTAAAGAAAATATTTACAAGCGGCTTCGGCATGGAGTATTGTTTGGACATGTTTTTGTCGAAAACCTCCTGGCTGAAGAGATGGTTAATCAACTTGAGTTTATTTATCGGTATACTTGCTGCCGGACTTTTTGTTCTGGAAGTAATGTTCAGGTATATAGATTATAAAAAGCCTTACGGTCTCATACAACTCAAGGATTATTTTAAATCTGATCCGGTTTCAAGCTACGATATAAAGGAGAACTGCCCGAAGAGGAAAGTTCATATTGAAGGAAACTATTTTTATGAAATATGGTCGAATGAATTAGGATGTTTTGATGAGCCATATCAGAATGAAAGTAACTATATCCTGCTCGTGGGGGATAGCTTTACTCATAATTTTGCCCAATTTGAAAATAAATGGGGAACACTTGTTGACAGATATTGCGGTTACAGGGTTTTGAAATGCGGTGTCCAGGGTTACGGAACCAGGCAGGAGCTATTAAAGGCAAAAAGCATTATTTCAAAAGTAAAAATCCCTCCAGGATTAATTATTGTCGGATATCATATGAACGACCTCGACGGGGATTACCTTTTTCCCGAGATTGCTGAAGAAAATGGTTTTCTGGTTTCAAAAAAGAGAATATCAAACTACAAAACCGGGGAAATTGAAGTGAGGAGTCAGGATTTATTGAAAAGCAGGACCGAGCGTTATCAGAAAAGAATTGTATGCAGTAAATATGATCAATGCTCTTCATGCAGTTCTTTTTTTCAAAAGCTGAAATGTTTGATTACGGACGGGTTGGTTATATCTGGTAAGATTGAACATATGTCGAGCCAGATCAAGCAAAAGATAAAGTACCTTACAGGCACTGTAATAAAAGATTCCGCTGAAAGACAAAAGATTGAAGATCAGGAACCGCCATACGAAATCACATCGGTCTCGTTTTATCCCCTGGACAAGTTTTCATGGATTAAGCCGGCATGGGAGAACCATCTCAATAATCTCCGTGAATTTAAAACATTAGCAAAAAATATTAACGCAAAATTGCTTGTTGTGATTATTCCTGCAAAAGAGCAGGTATATCCTTTTATCTCAAAAGATAAAGGAATTGACTTGGAACAACCGAATAAGTTTCTGCATGCCTTTTTCAAAAAAGAGCATATAGAGTATATTGATCCTTTAAATGATTTCAGGAAATATGCAAATCAAGAAAGAAAAAATTGGCTTAACCCGGAAAATGATTTGTATATGAGACTTGATCCTCACTTGAGCAAAAATGGTGAACAGCTTTCCGGCCTGCTTGTCTCGAAGTATATCCTGGAATCAAACCTTGTCAACATTGAAAAAAAGGATGATAAGCTGCGGGTAATTAACGAGAAGCTATCAAGTTTCAAACAATAATCCTTAACAATGGACAATAACCTGTTGACAAATTTGATGAAATTATAGAAAATAAAGAAATATGCAAAAAATAATCATTTTTGTATCTTGCCTTCTTTTTGCCATGGGATGCCTTTCCTGCAGTAAAGAGGCAAAAGGGTTAAAGGAAGAAATCAGGTTATTAAAGGAAGAAAACAGCTTCTTAAAGGCCGAGAATATCGGATTAAAGAAGGAACTTGAAGAACTCTATAAAAGAATTGAAGAAAAAGCAGTTATCAATACAAAAACAGCCATAGAAACAAAAGATGCTGCAAAGCCGAAAGAAAATCCTAAGGTCGAAGAAGGCGTCAAGAAAAAGAATAGATGAGAAACATTGCCCTGGTTGTCTCTTATGACGGGACAGCCTATCACGGATGGCAATGCCAGCCCGATTTAATAACAATCCAGCAAATACTGCAGGAAAGAATTGAAAACATCGTAAATCAAAAGGTCAAGATTTACAGCGGAGCGCGCACAGACAGCGGTGTTCATGCATTCGGACAGACAATAAATTTTTTTACAATGAGTACAATTGAATTGAGGGGCCTGGCAAGAGGGCTGAACAGCCATTTGCCTGCGGACATAAGGATACGGGATGCGCGTGAAGTTGATGAGCATTTCCATGCCCGATATTCAGCAAAAAGTAAAATCTATGTTTACTCTATTTTGAATACACCCCATAACTCACCTTTTTATGGGCGGTATGTCTGGCATATTCCTTATGGGCTTGACGTTTTTTTCATGAACCGCGCGGCAAAGCTTATTGTCGGTGTGCACGATTTTTCAGCCTTTAAGAAAAAGGACGAAAAATACCACAGCACTATAAGGGAAGTTATAAAGACGGGCGTCAGGAGGAAGGGCGACTTCATATATATTTTCATTGAGGCAACAGGATTTTTGCGTTACATGGTGAGGAATATCGCCGGAACCCTCATGCTTGTAGGTTCCGGCAAGCTCACTGCGGAAGATTTTAAAGATATCCTTGAGTCAAAAGACCGGGAAAAAGCGGGTCCCACAGCGCCGGCGAAAGGGTTGTTCCTGCGGGAAATCAAGTACTGAAAATCAGTGAATAGTGAAATGTGAAAGGCAGGAAAAACAGAGGGTTGGAAGGTTGGAAGGTTAGAAGTTTGGCTAACCCTCTACTCCTCTACACATCTACTCCTCTAAACATCTACTCCTCTGATCCTCTAATCATCTGTAAAAGGCTGTGAACTGTGAACAGATTTTTACGACGTACGAACTACGATATTCGGCTTTTAGCTTCTCAGAATCCTCTTATCGCCGGATCGTATAGTCAGTTTTATTTCATCAAGATACTCAAGGATCGGTATCATATATTTTCTGGAAATATCAAAGATTACCCTGAAATCTGTGGGTGCCATCTCTTTGTTTTCTCTTAAGTAAACTGTTACTTTTTGTTTAATGTTTTCAATGGTTTCCCTGTGAAAATACATATCACCCTTGATTTTTACAATTTTTCCTTCGTATGTAAGTCTTTCAATGATGTCCTTGATGTGTTTTTCGGGCTGTTCCAGTTCTAATGAAAGTTCTTTCAGGCCCGGCGGAGTGAGGCCGTATTTGTGTAATTTTTTCAATAATTTTTCTTCAAGTACAGAAATATCCTGATTATTTATTTGTGAAACTCCTTTTAGCCTTATCTTATCCTTGTCGGCCTCTATGATCCCCTGGTTGATGTATTGGTCGAGTGCCGTCTGGAATACCGCCGGTTCGACTTTCGGCAGTTTCGTTCTTAATTCTTCTTTTGACAGACCGACTTTCAGGGGGTTTTTCGCATGAAAATCCTCCATATACTTTTTAAGCATGCCCTTGTACATATTGAACTTATCCATGTGTATTAATATTTTTCCTACAGATTTGATTTTCCCTTTTTGTTTCAGGTTGTCCAGTATATTGTCAATTCCCGATTCGTTTCTGCCTAAAAGGATGGACAATGTTTTTTTCTGTATACCGGCGTAGCCGCCTTTTAATACATGATATTCTGTTTTATCGTTGAAGCTGCCGTCGGTCAGAGTTGCATGGCTTGAGTCAAGGTATTCAGCTTTTCTCTTGTGTTTTGGCGGCATTATGTCGAGAATATTTCCACCCCCGATGGTCTGGATTGCGTAAGATCCCCTTATAATAAACCTATCACCGGGAAGCACAACAACAGGTTTTTGAAAAACAAACTGGGCAAAAAGTTCTTCACCTGGTTCGATGATGTCTTTTTTCAGTATAACGAGCCGCGCTTCTTCCTGTGCCGTGGCAACATGGAATCTCAGAACCGTGTCGGTTTTAATAGGTTTATAAGGCAGCTTTAAGTATTTAAACGTAGCGTCTATCCTGTTGGATTGCAGCAATGTGTCGGGTCGACCGAGTATGGTACCTCTTTCAATATCATTTTTTTCAATGCCCTGAAGGTTCAAGGCGACACGCTCTCCGGCCATTGCCTCTGCTGTATCCTCATGGTAGGTCTGAATATTCCTCACTTTCGCATATGTATTGAGGGGATAAATTTCTACTTCATTGCCAACATTGATATGACCGGATATGCACGTTCCGGTTACTATTGTGCCAAGTCCTTTCAGGGTAAAAACCCTGTCGATGGGGAGCCGGAATATCCCCTCTCTTGACTTTTCATGTATTTCGTTTGCAACGTTTATGATTGTATCTTTCAACAGGCCAATATTTTCACCTGTTGAAGATGACACTGTGATTACGGGTGCACTATCGAGGGGCCTGCCTTTGAGGAAATCTTTAACATCTTCCCTGACCAGTTCAAGCATTTCTTCGTCAACGAGGTCTTTTTTTGTGATTGCAACAATACCCCTGCTTAAACCAAGCAGTTCACATATGTCGATATGTTCTTTTGTCTGGGGCATCACGCCTTCGTCGGCAGCTACAACGAGGAGGACCATATCAATACCCCACGCACCGGCGACCATGTGACGTACAAATTTTTCGTGCCCGGGTACATCAACAATCCCCAAGAGCAGGTCATCACCAAATTTGTAATGGGCAAAGCCGAGTTCTATGGTTATTCCCCGCTCTTTTTCTTCTTTCAGCCTGTCACAGTCAATGCCGGTCAAAGCTTTTATGAGAGAGGTTTTGCCATGGTCGATATGTCCTGCTGTACCGATAACGATCTTTTTCATTAGATTATCTAAATATACACTATTTTTAAGGTGAAAGGCAGAAGAAACAGAGGGTTGGAAGGTTAGAGGGTTGGAGGTTTGGCTACACCTCTACACCTCTACACATCTACTCCTCCACTCCTCTACACATCTACTCCTCTGATTTTCTAATCATCTGCGAATAGCTGTGAACTGTGAACTGTGAACTGTTTTTTTATAAATTCTTGATTATATTGTGCTGAAAATATAAAATCTGATAATAACAGACATCCGCAAGGGAGAAGAGAAACAGTGGAAAACAATCATATGAGTGCACCGCCCCAGGGTAAATGGCTGGTTCTGATGGACGAAGATGGTTTTGGAAGAGAAAATAGCGGCAAAAACAAAGGTTTTGACAAAACGCTCATAAAAAACAGGAGGGATATATGAAAAGAACAATTGTTTTATGTATTGTCGTTTTTGTCTTTTGCTTTGCCGGGATTGTAAATGCTGATGTAAACAGCGCAAAATTACTCCTTAAGGATATTCACTGGCTGGGACATGATACATTCAAAATAACGGGCGAAAAGGTGGTATATACAGACCCCTTTAAAATAAAGGATAAGGATGTGGCTGATAAAGCGGACATTATCCTGATAACCCACGAACACCGTGATCATTGCTCACCGGAAGATGTGAAAAAAATACAGGGGCCCAATACTATAATAGTTGCAACGTCATCCTGCGCTGTCAAATTGTCGGGAAATGTTAAGACAGCAAAGCCTGGTGATGTGTTTAATGTCGGTAACGTCCATATTGAAGCAGTACCGGCGTATAATATTGACAAAAAATACCACCCTAAAGATAACAATGACGTTGGATATATTTTTACCCTGAAAGGGCAGAGGCTCTATCTTGCGGGGGATACTGATTATATACCCGAGATGAAGACGTTCAAGAATATAAATATCGCTTTTCTTCCTGTTTCAGGCACATATGTCATGACGGTGGAAGAGGCTGTAAGGGCAGCGCTTGATATAAAACCCGGCATTGCCATACCGATGCATTATGGTACAGTAATCGGCACCAGGATGAATGCGGAAAAGTTTGCAGAAGATTTAAGGGGAAAAATTGAGGTTGTGATTTTGAAGGAAGAATAAGCTAATATTTGACAGATTGTATTTAAAGAGCGATAATTATAAACATGCGGCTCTATATTCTTAAACGATTCAGTAAGACTTCTTTTTCAATTTCAATAATCTGCGTCCTTTTATTCTCTGTAGTTTCAGGTGTATCCTTTGCGGATATCGTTACCATACATAAGGATTATGCCTATGAAGCAGGTGATGCCGACAGCAAGATATCGAGCAGAACCATTGCTGTAGAACAGGTTAAAAAGATACTTTTAGAGGAATTAGGTACATATCTGGAGACAGAAACGGAAATTGCTAATTTCCAGTTAACAAAAGACAATATTGTTGTATTAACAGCCGGAATAGTAAGTGTTAATGTACTGGAAGAAGAGTGGGACGGCTTTACATATCGCTTGAAGGCAGAAGTTACGGCAGATACGGATCAGGTTGCAAGGTCGATTGATGCACTTCGACAGGACCGTCAGAAGATAAAAGAATTGGAAGAGACGAGAAAAAGGGCTGATGAATTGCTGACTGAAGTAGACAGGTTAAAGAAAGAACTGGAGTTAGCAAAAGCGGACGCCATACAGGATGAGCAAAAGGATTACGTGGAAGCGGTCAAGCAATTAGGCGCGGTTGACTCGTTTGACAGAGGGTACTCATTTTCATTGTCGGGAAATTATAACGATGCAATTAATGCCTTCAGCAGGGCAATTGTAATGAATCCTCAATTTATTGCTGCATACAATAATCGTGGAATTGTCTATGCAGAGAAAGGATATTATCAGCAGGCGCTTAATGATTACGACAGAGTTATTACGATAAATCCCAAATATGCGCCTGCGTATCACAACCGCGGAATTGCATATTTTGATCTCGGCAATTACAAGCAGGCATTGAAAGATTACGACAGGGCCATTAAAATAGACCCTAAATATGCAGAGGCCTATTCTCAGAGGGGTATGACATACAGCTATGTTGGTAAAAATGATAAGGCACTAAAGGACTTTAATAAAATAATAGAACTTAATCCTTCTCATGTTAATGCCTATCGGAATCGCGGTGATATTTATACCAGATTTGGTGATAGGGAAAAGGCGACTAAAGATTATAATAAAGCCATTGAACTGACATCGAGGCCCTCAGAGACTGGCCATACTCACAAAAACCAGAACCAGCCGCTACCTGTTCTTGCAAGTCCCGCCGGCAACGCCGGTCAGCGAGGCCAATATCCGAGTACTGTTGTGATTCAGCGAGGCTCGCAGAGAGGTGCATCTCAAACTCAACCCCCGAACGCTCAGAGAACATTCAGGCCTGTTGAGATAGGCAGAGACAGCAGACCCCCCAGGCAGGCGAGAGTAGCCCCGCCGGCTCATACGCAATCATCTCCGAGGATTGTGTCTTTTCAAAGGCCCGGTTCTTACGGGCCGGCGAGAATTGGTTCGTCCGGTCCTGCGAGAATTGGTTCGTCCGGTGCAAGAATGGCATCAGGCAGAACAGGCGGCAGAAGGTAGTTTATCCAGTTGCCCCATATTATTAGTCTAATTTGATTTTAAGATGATACCGATCTTTATTGTACTTTAAGTGCAAAAACCTTGCTTGTTATGCCTCCATTTGTGTCGCCCAGAATAACCCTGATTTTATAATTACCCGAGGGCAATTCCGCCTTTTCCACATTGATCCCCTGGCTATTCGTATACTCCTTCAATCTGTCGGTGATGTTGATTGTGAGCAGCTTCAGGAGTTCTATCCTTAATGTCGAAAGTTCTATCTGCGATCCTTCGCGGGGTGTAAATTTGACCATTATTTTGAGCGGAGAGAGGCTTGCCCTGTCTGAATCCGGGGAAAGAACGGATATTTCCGGACCCGCGGCATTCGCTTCAGGAACAGCAATAAGGCTTTTCCCCATTTCTGTATCCGAGAAGCCGGGATGTTTTACAGTAAAGGGAACATGTTCCAGAGGGGCCTCTTCCATTTGTGCTTCCTCTTGTGAAATAAAGGCGAAAGCATGGGTATACGATGTCCATGCAAAGCATGATACGAATAATAAAATAAGTAAAATGACGATCTTCTTCATGTACTTGCCCTCCTTACTTTCATTCAGATATTCACTACACACACAATCCTTTATTCTACATTTCTACATTACTTCAATGAACGTACCGCCAGCACGCGGCCATGGCTGCCAAGGTATTTGCGGAAGGTCGTGCCCTCGCGGCCGTAAATGAAACTGCAGAACCACGCTGAATCATCCTGAGTTTCCGAGGTCCATACCCAATTTTCGTTAATTCGAAAAAAAAGGTCTGCGCCGCCCTTCATCGATATATTGTATACACTTTTCAGTTCCGATCTGGTGGGCAATCTCCATCCTCCACCGCCAAGAGAGAGGTCCTGCGCGTATTTTTTGGCCTGAAACCAATCCATGGGCTGATCCGGCGCAGGTGCCCACTGGAGCCTGAGCTGAGAGTCCGTTATGATACCATCGTTTGAAAGAATAAAACGAACCGTTATTGGCAAAGATAGTTTACTTGTCTTTCCTTCCAATCCAGTTTTTACCATCACCTTCTCCGATGTTTTCCATTCGTCTGACCAAGGGAAAATGGAATAATCGGATGAGGGGAAAAGACCCTTGAACCGGAAGATCCCGTCCGAGTCAGTTGTAGTCTCGAATTGTTCATATCCCTTGACAGGCCAAAACTGTTTTGCAGTGACCTTTATTCCGGACATGGGCTGCCCCATGCCGTCAACTACCTTTCCTTCAATACTAGTCTGCTTTTTACCACATCCAATAACTACTGCAATAATCAGAATGACAAAGATTATCCGAACCGCTGATTTAATATAATGCTTCATATAATTCATGGCAAAAGGTGAATCTAAAAAATGCGCCCTCTGTGGGCTCTGGTTAATACTTACCGCCCCCTGCTTCCTGACACTTGCCTTTTGTGAACTGTGAACCTCCCTCCTCCTACTTCCTTCTCCTCTTCTTCCGGTATTCTTCGAGGTATTCCAATGCCTTTTGCTCATCACCGAGGGCGAGATATGTGAGATAGAGGTTGCCAAGAACCGCAGACTCACCATCAGCAAACCCCTCCGTTCTAAACTGCTCCAGTACGGTTTCAAAGGCCGCCGCCGCCTCGTGAAATTTGCCTGTACGGTAAAGCTTCACCCCTTTTTCAAGCAGAGCTGTATCATATCTTATTGAACGGGGAACTTCCATCGCTGCCGGTTCCCCCTGTTTACCGTTCTCCTGCACGAGAGGTTTCCGGTTATCGCTGCCTGCAC
>CAYMTB010000011.1:11035-31062 GCA_964393225.1 uncultured Syntrophorhabdaceae bacterium | reverse complement strand
GGAATATACCTGATGTCTCTTCGCGGGTGGCTCAGGGCATCCAGAAGAACCCTCACTTTTCTGATATTTCCGGGACCGAATTCAATGAGGGCGTCCGGTTTCAAATGGGCCATGACGACAGGCGCGGCTTCTTTCAGTATGGAAAGCTCTGTGCGTGTCTGATAATATTCCGGCTGAAGGCAGATCTGTTCAAAGAGGTAGGATCCGTGGGCATCATAGAAGTACCTGCATGGGAGTTGTTTCTGCCGGGCCGAAAGGCCTTCCAGCACCTCCCTCTTCATATCATTGTAATCAGGGCCGCCCATGATGTCCGTCTTCTCCTGCCTTAGGTATCAATCTGAAATTAAAATCTGCAAATAACGTATCAAAATCTGTACTAAGCCTTTCTGCCAGAAAATCGATTTCTTCAATGGAAGTATTTCGTTTGAAATAGAGTTCTATTTCTATAATCTTTGTGTTGCCGCATGTACGGGTGTAAATAGCCCCGAGGTTATCAAAGGAATCGTAATGACTGGTCAATACTTTCATGATTTTCAGTTGATCACTTTCAGCGAGAGGTAAGTCGATCAAAGAATGAAAATTGGTTTTTATGAGAATAACTGCATTAACCAACATGTATGTGGCCAGAACAGCAGCCAGGGCAAGGTCGATCATTATTCCCAGGTGTCCATAATGCATTTTGGTGAGCCATAGGGCAAGGAGCATGGACAGGACCCCGGCAATTGCGACAATCACACCGACCTTATAGTCGACGTAGAATGACTGAACAATTGGGGAAGGTGATTTTGATTTAGCTATGAGTCTTTTCGACCAAACCAGAAGATAGATAGATCGAAGAAGGCCCGGAATCATGCCGATCTGAGTAAATTCAAAACGGACCTCGTGTTTTCCGCTCATAAAAGAATTAACGGTTGAAACATAGATCATTGCCGCTATCGGCAGCATCAATGTGCCTGTCAGGAAGCCGATGAAATTTTCCAATTTTCCTGTACCGTAAGGGAAAATGAAGATATTCTTGTTGACGATGGAACGCATCGAAATTACAGTAAATATATTAGCAAAAATGGATATGCCGCACTGAAGCGTTAAAGCCGCCGCAGAAACAGAACCTGACATGACTGCGCCGTAAATGTATGCTCCGGTAACGGGAAGAAGGGACAAGGCGATCCAATTCACGTAATGCTGTAATTCCAACAATTGCGGATTGTCGTTACCCTGGGTTGTTGTCCGGTCTCTTTCTTTATTCATCATAATTCACATTGATTGATTAAAGTATAGCACTCCGGTTCTCATTCAAAACGCTCCCTATCACACCACAAATACGGATCTGTTTTTTAGTATTATACCAAAATTTCTATTTCCGGTGGTTCAGTTTATGCCTGTAGAGCCCTCTTATGCCGAAAGAGATGGCTGCCGGGAACAAAAAAAACATGAGAAGCGTCGGTACAGCTCCGACAGTCAAAAAAAAGCAACTGATGCCCACAACTGGAAGGAGGGCCATCCTTGCCCCCGCCTTCATGGTCTCACTGTTCCGTATAGCATCTGCCATGCCAGGCGATACCCTGTAGTACCATTCAACAAAGGATTTCCCCATAGGATTAACAATCAGAAATGCGTCTCTGAACTCCCTGAGGATCTGCACGTATGGATGAAGGAAGGACCCGTATGCTGCTGTAGCAATAAAGCATGAAGTGGATGATGACGACGATGATGGCGGCAGCTGGTTGCTTGTGACGATTACGCTGGCAGATGCATCGGCTGCCAACCCGGCGCTGTTGGTAGCGGTTAATGTGATTATATGTTTACCGGGACTGAGGTTTTTGACTATAAGCCCCGATCCATACCCCAGCATGCCTGAGAGATCCGATGTCCACTTGAGCTTGTCGTCCGGCAGCCATTCATCCTGAGGATCATATGCTTCTGCCGTTAAGAGAATGTCGCTTCCTGCTGCATAAGTGTTTCCCCAAGGGAGTGTATCGAGAAAGACCTCTGGTTTTTGCATAGGCACTATGAATTCGGCACTCTCGGCAACAGCGGTTAGAACCCCATCACTGACAGTAACGCGGATTTTTGCGTGGTCCCCTCCCGGGAAATGGCTGAAATCCTCCTGCCACGAATTCCCGTCAAGGTTATCTACCAGTATCATCCAGGGAGAGTCCGGGTTGGTTACATCACGGTTGTATTCAACTGTGCTGGCCAACGTATCTCCGTCGGCATCGCTTGTCACCCATGTGATGGTATAGGGGCCGTTGATCGTTGTCTTGGCCAGGGGTGATACGCTGCTTACGCCGGGAGGATTGCCGCTTACGGCAACTTCCTTCAATGTTGCCCCGTCCTTTACTATTCTGAATTTTACCGTATCAGAGGGAAAACGGACCATGCCGCTGAAGCTCGCTTTATCAAGTTTTTTGGGCGGATGAATCATGAAGAACCGGACGGTAAAAGGATGTGCTTGCCACAACATTGCCGCTCCCGTCGATAGCCTGGATCATCAGGGGACCCGATGTGTCGGTCAATGCTGCCGTATCGGTGTAGCTCTTCCATGGTTCAATCTCCACAACGCCTGTTTTTGAAAGAGTGCCGGAAAAGCTGAGGAAAAGCTGAGGCGCCAGAGGAACCATGAGCGGCTTGATGCTGTCGGGCTTTTTGTTGACAAGTCGCTCGTACAGCCAGTCATAGCTGTCCCGGGTAATCCAGATCTGGTTTTGAAACGCACCGCTTCCCATAAAATCGGCCATTTCCTGCAGCGCTACTTTGCCGTCAACATTATAGGGATGCGTATCTGCCGAGATTTGTGCCGCACTGACTGTTTCTTTTTTCTTGCCTATCAGGGTGGAGGGGAGTCTTCCGGCCTTGCAACCCTTGAACTTCTCATCATCATTATCCCAGTCCAAACCTTCAAAACCATCGGGAGCAGGGTTGACACTGCATCTGATGGAAGAACTTTCATCATTGTTGTATGTATCCCCTAAGCCGTAATGATGGCCCAGTTCATGGGCAACCGTTGCCAGAGCATCTTCGTTGTCTGCCACCACTACAAAGGCGGGCGTGCCAAGAAATATAAAACCCTCCGTAGTCCCTACGTTTTCTTTGATAAATCCAGCAACATAGTCATAACACCCCTTATTCTGAGGGCTCGTTTTACATTTGTCAGGGATAAATTTTACCAACTTATCCGCAATCTTACGTCCTCCGTCACTAACATTTCCGCTTGCATCGACAAGAGAAAACGACGATGCAGAAGCGTCAAGTTCCCTTTCGCTGGCCGTCCATTTCAGACTGTCTCTGGCAACAGGATAGACCATCTCGGCAAATTTCCACATTTCCTTCCATGCACTTCCGGAAACAGATTTGATGTTTGTGCCACCGTAATTTGCCTTGATACGCACAGCAAGTATGCGCGGTGCTGAACCGGCGACGAACTTATAGGAACCGGTAATGTTTGCACTTACATCATTTATCTTGGCCTCAAATGTGTAAGTGCCGGCAGCCCAGTTACCGCAATCTTTCAAAGTATTGCAGTGAAAGTCGACTACCTTTGTGGAGCCCGCGTTGCTCTTCGGGGAAAGGGTAACAACAGGCTTGTCGTCACGTAAAACTTTAACAAAGGTTATTGTGCGTCTTGTTTTTTCTCCGGTTTCCTCATCGGTTATTTCCTCAATCTCTTTGATGTTGGTTTCCTTATTAAGGAATACCCTTAATACGGTGCTTTTCCCGGCCACGTAATACTGGTGTTTGTCTTTCTGTATCCCCAGAACCTGGTTGATCTCAAAACCAGCAATATCTGCCTGTGCGTAAACCGTTGCATTGCATAGGGCAATAAGCACTACGATGAACGATATCAATATGAGCGGGATATTGAATTTTGTGAGGATATTACTCATTCGAATATTTTATTTTTTAGTATTCCAATACCAATGGAAGTTGAAGACATATCATCTTGCTCCTGATCGAAATATACATTACAATAACCGTGCCATTCGTTCTTGCCTTGTAATAATAGCATATTTAAATCGATGCATCATAAAAACTGTAGGCTGATGCCATTTTTTTGGCAATAGTACCGAATTGGTTGGCTGTCAGTTCACCGGCTCAATCTGTATATGTATTTGTGTCAAACTGAACTGGTGCAGTCTGGGGCGTTGGTAACTTCCTTAACTTCCCTGATTTTCCTGTCTATAAATTTATTTTCCCGTAATCGTCGGAAAATTTCAACGAGAATAAAACAATGCGACAAGCGAATACCATCTAAAATTTCAACAGTTCGGGAAAGCTTGCCTTTTAATGACTTCGAGAAGGCAGCTGCGGCCTGCAGGATCAGAAAACAGGCTGTCAAGGCAGTTGCTCATTTCCTCCGGCATTCAATAAACTATCTCGAATGTGCATGATGTAGATAGGTATTTGAAAGCAGGCGTGTCCTGTGGGATGGTACCCCTATGGGTGCTATCTTTAATCCGAATTGATGTGAGTTACTTAAAGGCATGCAATACGATTGTCTGAATTTACAATCCTTTTATTTCTGCCTTTACACTTTCTGTAAAAAACTGCTAAAACATTCTCATGTATTCTGAATTCAGGAGATGGCAGTGGACAGACCTTTTTTAGAAGTTTTACTAATAGCAGTTCTCGTAATTCTCAATGGCATTTTTTCTGCCGGCGAGATTGCCATTATATCTTCCCGGAAAAGCAAGATCAAAGAGATGATAAAAAACAGGAAAGGAAAAAGGGCCGAAGCCTTGCTCGAAATGAAAGAAAACCCGGAAAGGTTTCTTTCTGCCGTGCAGATTGGCATAACGCTTTTCGGTACCCTTGCTTCCGCTATAGGCGGTATCCTCGCGGTAAATTATGTGAAGCCTGTAATACATGCAATACCTTATATCGGTGTTTTTGACGATACCATCTCTCTTGTTGTCGTGGTGGTAATCCTTACCTATATTTTTCTTGTTGCCGGAGAGCTTGTGCCGAAATACATCGGCATGAACTATAAAGAAAAGGTGGCATTATGGATTGTTCCGATCTTCCAGCTTACCTCGAGATTCCTTTTTATTTTTGTAAATTTTCTCTCATTATCAACAATGCTTGTTGTCAGAAGCCTTTCCCTTAAGAAGGGTGAGGAGCACATCGGTGAAGGCGAGATCAAGATATTGCTTGAAGAAGGCAGACGGAAAGGTGTTTTTGATGAGACCGAGGAAAAGCTTATCCATGGCGTTTTTGAATTTGCCGACCGGTCGGTAAAAGAGATTATGATTCCCAGGCCGAACATTTACAGTATCAATATCGAGGATGGCATGGACGAGATATTGAAATATATTGTTGAGAACGAATTTTCCCGGTATCCGATCTGCAGAGGGAGCCTTGACAGTATTATCGGACTCGTCTATCACAAGGACATCGCCAAGCAGATATGGCTGAAGAATCCCATTCACCTGGAGAAAATCCTCAAAAAACCTTATTTCATACCCGATACAATGGAAATAAGTATTCTCCTCAAAGAGATGCAGAAAAGGCGCCAGCACCTTGCCATTGTGGTGGACGAATATGGAACCACCGCAGGCATTGTGACGCTCGAAGACATTATGGAAGAGATTTTCGGGGAGATAATGGATGAAACCGATGTGGACGACAGGATCGAAAGATTGAAGGATGGATCTATTATTATTGATGCCTCTTATTCAATCAGGGATCTGAATATCAGACTGGATATCGATATTCCCGAGTCTCCGGATTATGAAACGCTTGGCGGATTTGTACTCAACCGGTTGCAGGGTATGGCCAGGGGTGGCGAGATGATTGATCATGGCATATACAGGTTTATAGTGGTTGGAGTAGAAGGAATAAGAATCACCAGGGTAAAGCTCGAAAAGCCCAGGAAAAAACAGACAGGTAACTAACCAGGTAAGCCCCCGGCTTCGCCGGGGGATGTGTGATTTAAAATAATAAAACCGTACAAACCAGTCATTTGCAATTGCATTCCTGTTGAGGCAGAAATGGCGCTATCCTTTCAAAACAACATAAATGTTTCCTCCATTCCTCTCGACAAGTAGTAAAAGGGAGTTTTTGTCTTTTGCCTTTACTATCTTAACCTTCATATCTTCCACTGTTTTTATTGGTTCGCGGTTTACTTCAAGGATTACGTCTCCCCTCTGGATGGAAGCATCTTCAGCAGGGCTTCCCTGCTGGACACCAACAACCAGTGCCCCATAATCTTTTTTGATGCCCATCTGACGTGCTGTTTTAGCATTCATATCCTGGAGCTGCAAACCCCATTTGCCGTGTGACGTTTCTTCTACTGGCGGTTTATCGGTTTCCTCATGCTGAAGTTTTTCTATTTTTACCTGCAGTAACGTTTCTTTTCCATCGCGTATCACACGAACCGGAACTTCTTTCCCCACCGGTGTTGAGGCAACTACTGAGGGCAGTGCATGACTATCCCCAATTTCTTTGCCATTAAAAGACACGACCACATCCCCGCGTTTGACACCTCCTTTTTCGGCTGGACCATCCTGAACAACATCGCTTACCAGTGCGCCTTTAACCGTTCCGAGGCGGAGAGAGGCGGCAAGCTCAGGGGTAACATCCTGGATTTGAACACCGAGATAACCACGTGTAACCTTTCCTTCACCAACAAGCTGAGGAACAAGCGATTTTGCCGTGTTCACGGGGATTGCAAACCCGATACCCTGTCCGTTGGGAATAATGGCCGTGTTTATACCGACTACCTCCCCTTTCATATTAAAAAGGGGACCACCTGAATTACCGGGATTAATAGGTGCATCCGTCTGAATAAAATCATCGTAAGGGCCGGCGCCTATCACCCTCCCTTTTGCACTTACAATCCCTGATGTAACTGTGTTGCTGAGTCCGAAGGGATTTCCAATGGCAAGAACCCATTCCCCCACCCGCAGCGTATCAGAATTACCAAGGGTTGCTGACTTAAAAGGAGGTCGGGCATCCACCTTCAGCACTGCAAGATCTGTCTTCGGGTCGCGTCCGAGCACCTTTGCCTTATATTCACGCTTATCACTCATAGTAACAACAATCTCCTTCGCTCCTTCCACAACGTGGTTATTTGTAAGGATTTTTCCATCATTGCCTATGATTACACCTGATCCTGCACCCTGGGTTTTATACGCTTCCGGCGAGCGTTGCATATCGCCGAAGAACCGTTTAAACATATCCCCAAATGGTCCTTCCGGCATCTCTGACCCCCCTGAAAATCCTGTTGTCTGAATTTTGGTTACCTTGATATTTACGACTGCGGGACCAAGATCCTGCACAAGGTCTGCAAACGATGCCGGTACCCCCTGTCCTGCCGGTGTCAAAGAAGTAAGCGCCTGCGAATGTCCTGTAAGCTTGAATGATGACGCCATAAGAAGACCTGTGAGCAGGAACACGAGGGCTATTCCTGCAAGGGTCGGAAACCCGAAAGGCCTATTCCTGAAATAGTTTTTAATCTGGTATATCATACATTATCCTCCTGTGTTATTTTTCGGGAATATCCCTGCTGAAGAATCAGGGTTTTATGCTTCCCTGCAAATAATAATAAGTTAGAAATATTAAGAGGAGATTAGAACAGGATTAGAACTTTTTAATTTTGAGCCTGCTGCGAACGCAACGGAAGGTATACCCTGAAAACACTTCCTTCGTCAGGTGTGCTTTCGAGTTCGAGTTTTCCCCCGTGTGCTTCAGCGATGGACTTTGCAATTGAGAGACCAAGACCCGACCCTCCCTGTCCTGCGGAACGTGCCTCCTGAGACCGGAAGAACCTCTGGAAAACCTTTTCCTGTTCCTCCGGAGGAATCCCGGGGCCTGTATCTTTAACGCTCAGAATTGCTGTTTCACCCTTTTGTTCAATTGAAACCTTTATCACACCCCCCGGAGGAGTGTATTTTATTCCGTTATCAACAAGATTGAGGAAGAGGCGCCTCAGATGCATAAAGTCTCCTGCTGTTTCAAGGGGTTCTGTATTACCCATAATCAGGTCTATTGACTTTTTCCGGGCAAGAAGAGCGGTTTGATCCAGTACCTCTTCAACAAGATGAACAAGGTCAACGGGCTGTAAATCCATCCTGAGAACCCCGGCATCTGCCCTGGCAAGGAGGAGGAGCCCCTCTACAATGCGGGAAATCCTCTCTATCTCCTCAAGCGCGCTTCTTAATACTGTCTCATATTCTTCCGGGCTTCTCTGTGAACGGAGGGCCACTTCCATTTCACCCCTGATAATGGTTAGCGGCGTTTGGAGTTCATGAGATGCGTCAGCCGTAAACTGGCGCATTTCTGTAAAGGCATCATCCAGGCGGCCAAGCATATCATTCAGGGTTTCCGCAAGTCTGTCAAGTTCGTCTTTTGTGCCGGCCATTTCCAGACGCGCATCAAGCTGCCCAGCGCCAATCCTTCTCGCTGTTTCGGTCATGCTGTCCACAGGCTTCAGGGCCCTGCGTGCAAGTATCCACCCGCTTCCACCCGCAAACAGAAGTGCAACAGGAAGGAGTATAAGAACAATCAAAAGAAAGCGGTACATGGCGCTGTAAAAACCCTTTCTCGACATCCCCACACGTACCACATTTATAAGTTTTCCGGATTCGAGTACAGGCCATGTAAGGACCCTGACAGGATATGTTCCGGTTAGCGCTATTGTTTCAAAAGTGGCAATGCCCCTCAAGGCATTCTCTTTTGCTTCCTGTGTAAGAGGGTACCCCTTCTGGCCGGAAAAACCTTTTTCATAATTTCCAAACGGGTCAAGCCACTCTAAATAGTGTTCAACCGGCGGAAACCCGAAAAAACGGCGGAATATCTCGTCCACGTCAGGGGCAGAATACTCTCTCGTCTTGTTTTTTGCATGTTCGGCAAGGGTCGTGGCAACACTTCTGAGCGCTGAATCCGTCTCCTCATAGAGCGTGTATGCTACCAGCGAGTAGGTGATTCCTCCGAGAATCAGGAAGGTAATGGCCAGAAGACCGGTATACCACAGTGTGAGCCTGACCCTTATTGAATGTAAACGCATGTCTACTCTTTTTTCAGAACGTATCCCACACCTCTTACGGTGTGGATAAGTTTTATATCATGACCGGTGTCAATCTTTTTCCGCAGATAGTTAACATAAACATCAATAACATTTGTTTCTGTGTCAAAATCATAGTTCCATACATGATCGATAATCATTGTCCTGGTCAATACACGGCCTGCACTCCGCATAAAATATTCAAGAAGCGAAAATTCCTTCATCGTCAGGACAATCACCTGACCTCTTCTTGTAACGATGCGCCGAACAGGGTCGAGTATCAGATCGGCAACCTGAATGACCGTTGTATCCGCATCTCTTCCCCGCCGCAGTAATGCCCGTACCCTGGCGATGAGTTCTTCAAAGGCAAAAGGTTTTGTAAGATAATCATCTGCCCCTGAATTAAGGCCGATAACCTTGTCCTCAATGGTAGCCCTCACCGTCAGAAGAAGAACAGGGGTTTTAACTTTCGCATCCCGGAGCTTTTTTAGAATTGTGAGACCATCAATTCCAGGGAGGTAGATATCGAGGAGGATAAGATCGTACGACTGATCCGCAGCAAAATTCAAACCATCCCTGCCATTATACACTACATCAACGACATACCCTTCTTCCTGTAAACCTTTTTTTACAAAGTTTGCAACCTTTTTTTCATCTTCAACAACAAGGATTCTCATTTGTCATTCTTTCCATTTTTTGGTGACTGGTATCATAGATGTGTAAATAGTTTTTCACTTCGCCAGGATACCGTACTGACCTATGGCCTCAACCAGTCCGTGGAATATGAGCCCCATACCCATAGCAGAGACAAAAAACCCTACGATACGCGTCGCAGCGTCTACCCCCAGTGGACCAATCCGGCCGAGAATCTTCTTTGCATAGGCGAGAAACAGGCATGTAATAAGCATTGTTGCCGCAATTGCTGCAAAGATGGTAAACAAAGAAGCAACGCCGGACTCTGACAGTTTAACCATGGTCGACATGCCGATGACCGTGGCCAGAGCACCGGGGCCAAACATGAGGGGTATGGCAAGAGGAACGAAAGCTATATTTCCACCTTGTTTTGAGTTGACTCCACCCTCATCAGATACTGCTCCGCCCGACGATGGAATAAAAAGACTGAACCCGATGCGCATGAGTATGATGCCCCCGACGATGCGGACCATGCTGAGCGGTACCCCGAATATCTCCAGCACAAGTCTGCCGAATACTAAAAAGAAAAGCATCATGACGGCCGCATAGAGACAGGACCGGAAGGCAACCCGACGGTGCGCCTGCTGGTCCTGACCATCCAGAAGTTTGAGGTAGACGGGCAGAGCTTCCAGGGGATTGATGACTGCCAGGAGTGTCGTGAATGTCCCGATAAACAGTGTCAGTTCTGTGCCCATTGTGCTATTCTCCTATACCGATGGTAATCGGTTTCACTATAACAGTCTTTATGATGGGTTGCTCCGGGGATGACATTACAAACTGAACATCTTTCTGTTTCATCTTCTGAATAAAGGACTCGTGATAATGCTGTATGATCCTTTCGATATAGCCGTTAAAGCAGGTTGCTGTTTGCAGGTCTTCTGTATCTTTACCGCAGTGTTTACAGATGGGCATAGAATATCTTAATGAAACTTCTGAAAATAGGCAATGACAATCTCTTTACTATTAGCTGCACAGCCAAGGTTTTTTACTTCTTCCAATGAGAAGAACATGCCCTTCTGACCTTCATGAATAGCCAGATCTTCCGGTGTAATTGTATGGTCAATTTTTCTATAGATATGAATGACGCGGCTTTCATAGAGGAAGTTATCAACGTATTCAGGATCGTGAAGCTCATATCCTGTTTCTTCTCTGATTTCCCGTGTGATTGCCATTTCGGGGGTTTCTCCATCTTCAATTTCTCCACCAAACGTTCCCCAGAGATTCGGGAATAAAATATCAGGCCGGTTATCCCGTAACTGAAGCAAGACCTTCCCTTCTCTGTTCTCTAAAATGAGTCCGCATTGTGGTTGTTTGTTGCCCATACTCAGAAAAAAAATCCTTTTTCAAAGAAAAGATAAGCAAAACAGAATTGTACAGTGATCATGGGTTTTTATGCCTTTAAGCTTTTGGCCAGCCATGCGATTGTTTCGCCCAGGTCTTTCATATTTTCGAGGGCTTCCACGTCTTTCTCGACATCTCCTTTTTCCATTCCAACACCAAAATTCCAGTATGTTGATCCCGGTACAATCATTCTGGACATTAAAAACATATGATTGATTGAATCCATGACATTAGTTGCTCCTCCCCGCCTGTTCACAACTACTGCAGCACCAATTTTACGAGAGAAAAGGCGGCCATTAGCAAAAGCAACAAATCCTGCACGATCTATTAATGCTTTCATTTCTGATGTCATACCGGCAAAATATGTTGGTGAACCTAAAATAATCGCATCCGATTCAATCATTTTACTGATGTATTCATTCACTATATCCGTCTTAATTGCACATCTTGAATCCTTGTTTTCCACACACTTATAACAGGCCATGCAGCCGTGCACTTGTTTGCCGCCAATCTGGATCAGTTCCGTTTTTATGCCCGCTTCACCAATAGGCTCAAGCACTTTTTTTAGTAAAAATTCTGTGTTCCCACCCTTGCGTGGACTTCCATTGATTGCAATTGTTTTCATATTGTGATCTCCTTTTGCTTTTTTCAGGTCTTCTGTATCTTTACCGCAGTATTTACGGATGGGCATTGAGATTGTTCCTTGGTTTATGTTTATGATACTTCGAGAAATGATTTTTTACAAGATAGTTTGTATACCTAAAAAAGTATACCCCTTTCTAAACATATCCCTATAAAAATAGCGATAACTATAATATAGCGGCAAAATCCAAATGGCCATTGGATTCATTTTTGTGGTCTGACCTTCTGCATCAGTAAGAAGGATATTGAATATTCTGTCGAAGAAGGCGAGGATTTTAAGATTATCCTTTCAAAAAAGTAAAGATAGCTTGGGATCACGCCTTCAAGTATTGGTGAATGCATTATTATTCACGCAGCGTGTGTACATGTGGTAGTATTATTTCAGGAATGGACAACCAGCATTACATAACTGTTGTTGCCGGCGTTATTGAAAGGGATAACAGGATTTTGATTGCCAAAAGGAAGAAAAACAGCTTTTTAGGCGGCAAATGGGAGTTCCCCGGAGGAAAAATAGAAGATAATGAAACCCCGGAAGAATGTTTAAAAAGGGAACTTATGGAAGAATTCGGCATTGAGTCAGAAATTGGAGATTTTATCTGTTCAACCCGACATCCGCTTAATTGCCAAGTTACCATTGATCTGGCGGTATATAAGGTAAACTATGTTTCCGGGGAATTCAGCTTGAATGACCACGACGAGATTCGGTGGATCAGGCGATCCGAATTAAACCAATACGATTTTCCGGAAGCTGATTATGCTGTAGTTAAGAGGCTTATGGAAGGTTTATAGGGGAAAAGTGAAAAGTGAAAAGAAAAACAGAAGGTTAGAAGGTTTGAGATTTAGAGGGTTAGCCAAACCTCCAATCATCCAAACATCTAATCAGCCGTCAATGGCAGTGGAAGGTGAAAAGTTATTGGTTATTTTATTTTGAGGAGGTAATATGCCATTTGTAAACATCAAAGTTACGAAAGACGTTGTTACTGCGGAGCAAAAGCAAAAACTTATTGAAGGCGCCACCAAACTGCTTGTGGATGTACTGGGCAAAAATCCCCAGACCACGGTTGTGATTATTGATGAGGTGGAAACAGACAACTGGGGCATCGGCGGTGAAAGCGTTACTGCTCGCCGCAAACGCGGTTAGTAGTTCACCGGCTTACTCATTGTTGTTCCTGAGAGGATGCTATGAGCTGGAAAGAAAGAACAGAAAAGGCAAAAAAGTCGAGAAAGGTAAAACAGATTATTATGGGAACCGTCTTTCTCATACTCCTTGCCGGGGGGTGGTTTTTCCCTCTCATCGGGTATTTTATTCCGCTCTGTATGATTGCAGGTGTCGGCATGGCGAGCGTAAAGGGAAGAAAGTGGTGCAACTGGTACTGCCCGAGAGGTTCATTCGCGGATTCGTACATGAAAGCAATAAGCCCTGAGAAGAAGATTCCGGATTGGTTGCGCTCATTGCCTGTTCGGATTGGAGTGCTTGCCTTTCTCATGGGGATGCTTGCTGTCCAGATCACAAGGCTATGGCCTGATCCGTATGCCATCGGCAGGTTTTTTATGATGCTCCTCACCATTACGACGACCGTCGGGATAATCCTTGCCGTTGTCTTCCAGCAGCGTTCATGGTGCTATATATGCCCGATCGGGTCAATGTCAAACTGGGTAGGGAAGAACAGGGATCAGCTTGCCATTGATAAAGAAGCCTGCGTTTCATGCAAACTCTGCGGAAAGACATGCCCTATGCAGCTCACCCCTTATGAAATGAAGGAAAACTGGGAGATGTCCTTTAGAGGTGATTGTCTGAAATGCGGTCTCTGTGTAGCCGCCTGCCCGAAAGAGGCACTTAGTTTTCCGGAAAATAAATAATAGATCTATTCGTATTCTTTCGGAACGGCGCAGATTAAAACGAACGGCTTATCTGCTGATTTATTCCGGTACTGGTGTGTTTCTCCAGGGAGGATAAGGGCGAAATCTCCTTTTTTAACAGGACGTTCTGACCCGTTTTCCATGACAACGGCGCCATTGCCTTCAATGATGTAATTGAGGTGTTCAAAGGCATGTTGATGATACGGGGTATGGCCGTTCGGCTCAATGGTGAAGACGCGCAAGGAGTATTCCGGAGTACCATCAGCCGCTGAAATAGGTATCTGTTTAAAAGCGTTTTTTGCCCCTTCAATATTGAGTTTTACCTTCTCCACCTTGTCAAGATTGGTTATTTTCATAAGAAACCTCCATTTTCATCTATATTTTTTTTAAGAAAGTTTTCATTTATTGTATAGCGCATAACCCATGCCTTGTCTTTATAGCAGATATACATTGGAGCGATGATATATTGTACATCTTTGTTTTGGTTTTTGGGTAGTTTTTTTGTGACTGGATTTTCTCTCATGTGATTTTTATGATATACTTTTTACCGGGGAATTAAGAATCTAAAATTAAGAGTTAAAAACATACTGAATGTATGCGGTTTACATTGAATATGGAAAACAGAGCACAAAAAAAAAGTAAATAAACAGGAGAGGTTGCTGAATGGAGAATCCTCAAGCCATTATGACAGAAGCAATGAATTTCATGAAAAGCCGTGTAGTCCTAACTTCGGCAGAACTCGATTTATTTACAAAACTCGACGAAAAACCTTTAACTGCAGCAGAGATCGCGGAGAGGGATAAATTCAATCTGAAGGGATTGACAAGGGTACTTGATTGTCTTGCGGCGCTTGGTTTTGTCAAAAAAGAAGGTAACTGTTACTTCAACACAGAAAAAGGCGCTTTATTCTCATCCCGCCATTCAGAGACCATGCTTCCCATGGTGCTCCATTTCAACCGCCTCTGGGATAACTGGGGCTCACTCACAGATACCGTAAAAGGAAAGACAGGCAGAAGGAACAGGGTGATAAAGGGATTGGATAAAAAGGGCAGGGAAGCTTTTATCGGTGCTATGCATGTCATCGGCCGGACTCTTTCAAAGGAGATTGCAGACTCTTATAATGCAGGTCGTTTTGATTGCCTGCTCGATATCGGAGGGGCGTCCGGTACTTACACAATGGCATTCCTCAGCAAGAATCCGAAGATGAAAGCTGTTCTTTATGACCTGAAAGAGGTGATACCCTTAGCAAAGAAGAGGCTTGAATCTGAGGGCTTTCTCCACCGAGTGACACTTGCTGCCGGGGATTTTTATAAGGATGAACTCCCCGAAGGGTGTGATCTGGCAGTTCTCTCTGCCATTATCCACCAGAACAGCCCTGAAGAAAATATCGCGCTCTACAAAAAGATTTACCGTGCATTAAGACACGGCGGTGTATTGCTTATCAGAGACCATATTATGGATGAATCAAGAACAAGCCCTACACCCGGAGCGCTTTTTGCTATAAATATGCTTGTAAATACGATGGGAGGAGATACTTACACCTTTGCCGAAGTAAGAGACACATTGAAAAAGGCCGGGTTTGTTGATATAAAGTTGCTGCGTAACGGTGAAAAGATGGATTGCCTTGTAGAGGCTGTTAAGTAAATGCATAATCCGCAACCCGCGACTTGCAGCCCGCAACAACCAAAAAGTATTCGGCTGGCGATGGTTCTCCTTTCAATTTTTGTTACAGGATTTTTGTTTGCGATGGCGCATGCTGAAGACAAAATCATCATCGGTACTGTTGAAGATGTAATTCTCCTGCCATGGGGTGTAAAATTACCTGCCCGTATTGACACAGGAGCAGCAGCATCTTCACTTGATGCCCGGAATCTGACAATAAAAGATGACGGTATGGCTGAGTTCTATTTGCCCGAAAAATATGGAGGCCTCAAGATTTGTCTCCCTGTTGTTGCCTGGCGGACAGTAAAATCTGCAGGTGAAGTGAAAAAAAGGCCTTTGGTAGAGATGGAAATCTGTATAGGTTCAAAACGTTTTCGTGCACATGTGAACCTCAATAACCGGTCAAAAATGACATACCCTATGTTAATCGGCCGAAATATCCTGAAAGAGTCATTCCTTGTAGATACTACACGAATTATGTGCGTACCGCCTGTCTGCCCTGAGGCTTCGCAAAAGTGAGGCGATTCACCACTATATTGGTAATCTCGCTTTTTATTTTTTCTGCCGCAATTATTGTTTACCGTGTTGTCCGGCTTGGTTACCCTGTTGTTCCGGCAGCGCCGGGCCAGACATGGCACCTCTCCATTGACGCCAATGTTAAAAATAATGGCAAAGGGATTGACATATCACTGGGAATCCCCATTGATTATCCCTGGCGGATGCTCGTTGAGGAGAAAATATCTTCCGGAACACTGAATTTTAATATCCTTAATGAAGGGCAGAACAGGCTTGGCGTCTGGTCAGGACACGAGGGACGGGTTCCAGGTGAAGAGCTGATATTTTATCATGCCACGGTCCTTTTGCGTACTAAACGTTTTTACAAAACCGTACTGCCGGATTCAAAAGAATATCTGTTTTCGGGCGGAGACACAGAAAAGGCCATTGCGAGACGCTTGACAGACAAATGGGACAACCTTCCGCTGCATGAGAGGATAACCGCCATCGCAGGAACTGTATCGGGAACATGGGGAATACCAGCACCCGATAAGGGAGATATGAATGCGTGGACTAAGGTAAAAGAAGAATATGGCGATGCAAAGGCACTTTTAATGCTATACCAGAGCGCGAATATCCCGGCACGCCAATCAGAAGGACTTTTTCTCAAAGAGAGTGTAATGGGTAAATTGTCAAAATGGATAGAGACATGGGATGGCAAGAGGTGGTTGAATGTGTGGGTTGAAACCGGGGATGTTTATCAGGATTATACTTCATTCCTTCCGCTTGCCAATGGCGGTGCCCCTGCGGTCCGGCTGACAAATGGTGAAATCAGTGATATACGCTGGGTTCTGACGAGGCATGTTACAGACCGTTGGAGTTTACATGCCGAGCGTACGACACGATCAAAGAGTTTCCTTGACAGATGGTCACTTTTTCGGCTGCCCGTCGAATTTCAGAAAACATTCCGGATACTCCTGCTTGTCCCTATTGGCGCGCTCATGATCAGTGTGCTCCGCAATATTGTCGGTTTCCCGACATTCGGCATTTTTATGCCTGTCCTTATGGCGCTCTCTTTCAGGAGTACAGGGCTCATCTATGGTCTTGGAATCTTTTTCGGTGTTATTCTTCTTGGATACATTGTACGCAGTTTCCTGGATAAGCTCAGGCTTCTCCTCGTACCGCGCATGTCAGTTATGCTGACGCTCGTCATCGGCGGTTTTACTATTCTTGCCCTCATCGGGAATAAATATGGATTAAGGGAGTTTATGGCAGTAGGTCTTCTTCCCTTTGTGATTCTTACCATGACCATAGAAAGGTTTTTTGTCCTTGTTGAAGAATCAGGAACATTGGAGGCCCTTAAAACTGCCTGCGGGAGTGCTGCCGTGTCGGTACTGACCTATGTGATTATAAGCTGGGAACCACTGCAACTGACATTTTTTGTCTATCCGGAACTTCTCATGGTAATAGTAGGTATTCAAATTCTTATAGGCCGCTATACAGGTTACAGGATTTCCGAGTTTATTCGTTTCCGCGCCATAAAAGGTTCATGATGATCCTCGATACAATCCGGAATATGAGGACATCCGGCATCCTCGGCATGAACAACCGGAATGCCGAATATATAATGGCCTTAAACCACAGGTCTTTTTTTCCACTTGTAGACAACAAGGTATTAACAAAAAAACTTGCCATGGAGCACGGGATACCCACGCCGACGCTCTACCATGTCGTCCATCATCATGGTGGAATTCCAGAACTGAAAACACTCCTCAAAGACCACCTGGAATTTGTTGCCAAGCCGGCACGCGGCTCCGGGGGAAGCGGAATAGTGCTCATCATCAATCATACCGAAGAAACTTATGTTACCCAGAGCGGGAAGGAAATCCCCTGGGAGGATTTTTCGTATCATATATCGGATATCCTCTCAGGCATATATTCCCTCGAAGGGTTGGAAGATGATGCCATCATTGAATCTCTTATTCATCCCGCTCCTGTATTTGCCGATGTAACCTATCAGGGAGTACCCGATATAAGAATTGTGGTGTACAGGGGCGTTCCTGTCATGTCCATGGTCAGACTGCCGACAAAGGCTTCTGACGGGAAGGCCAATTTGCACCGCGGAGCTATTGGCGCAGGAATTAATTTCAAAGACGGTATCACCTTAACAGCCGTCCACCATTCAGATCTCATTACCCATCATCCGGATACAGGCAACCCCGTGAACGGAATTCAAATACCTTACTGGAAAAAAATGCTTCTTATTGCGGCAAAGGCTACGGATATGACCGGTCTTGGCTATGTCGGTGTTGATCTTGTGATTGACAGGGATCGGGGCCCGGTCCTTCTCGAATTGAATGCGCGTCCGGGTCTTGCGATCCAGTTGGCCAACGGCAGCGGTCTTTTGAAGCGCCTTAAGGCTGTAGAAACAGCGCCCCGAAATGTATTCGAGACACCGGAGACGCGGGTCACCTGGGCAATGGAGAACTTCGGAATATAACATGCCGGACTGTTGAATTAGCTTTAATTTCCGTATGTTTTATGTTAGTAATACGTGGATATTTAACGTTTTTTTTGGTGAGGAGAGATGGAAAAACTAAGGACTTTGCGCGGATTCAGGGATATTTTAGGTGATGAGATACAGAAGTTCAACCTTATACAAGATATTTCAAGGAAGTATTTTAATCTTTTCGGATTCAAGGAAATTGAAATACCTGTGCTTGAAAAGACCGAACTCTTTGTGAGGAGCATAGGTGATACGACGGATATCGTTGAAAAAGAAATGTTTACATTTGTTGATCTGGGGGGTGATTCAGTTACCCTGCGGCCTGAGGCTACAGCAGGAATGGTGAGGGCTTATCTCCAGGAAGGGCTGTACGCAAAGGAAAGGATATCTAAAGTATTTACTATTGGCTCCATGTTCAGGCATGAAAGACCTCAGAAGGGGAGGTACAGGGAGTTTCACCAGGTTGACGTGGAAACCTTCGGCACAGATGACCCATTGATTGATGCGGAGCTTCTCTGGATGATCACGCTCATTTTAAAGGAACTTAATGTAGCCGGGTATACCGTTGAAATCAACAGCGTGGGCTGTAAAGGATGCCGTGAATCTTTTAGAAATGAGCTTGTATCATATTTTGAAACAAAAAAAGACCATCTCTGCGAGGACTGTCTCCGCCGTCTGGAGAGAAATCCTCTTAGAATATTTGACTGCAAGAATTCTAAGTGTATTGATGTTACCCAGAGTTCGCCATTTCTTTTTGAGTCGCTTTGCGAGGGTTGCAGGACACATTTTGAAATCTTTTCGAAGCACTTAAATGACTTCAATGTTACGGTTAACATCAACAAAAGGCTCGTGAGGGGCCTTGATTATTATTCAAGAACGGTTTTTGAAATAACATCCAATGACCTTGGCGCCCAGAAGGCATTCATTGCAGGCGGGCGTTACAACAATCTCGTTGAAGAAATGGGTGGACCATCCACGCCTGCTATCGGTTTCGCAATAGGCGTTGAAAGACTTGCATTAATTACTCCAATCGATGCTTTATCCGGAAAACCTGCTTATTTCTTTGCATATGTCGGCGAAGAGGCAAAACATTACCTTGTGCCAATCCTGAGGTCGTTTATCAGCGAAGGATTGTCTTTTAACTATGCGTATGAAGGCAAATCGTTAAAATCCCAGATGCGCTTTGCGGATAGCCTCAATGCTGATTATGTTTTGATTCTGGGGGACGATGAGATTGCAAAAGGGATAATTGTTATGAGGGATATGCGGAATAAAAGCCAGTATGAATTACCGCTGGACCCCCATGGGCTTGCAAAAGCAGTGCTAAAATTAACCCCAGATTTTCCATTAGAATGAGCATATGTGTCGGGCTATTCCCAGCAAACACACTCATTACGCTCCGGCGACTTCATTCGCTCGCATTCGGCTTCGGAACTTTTGCTTATGCTATGGGTCAATCGCGAAGGAAGTACATGAGCGACAAAGACCGAGCTTCCTTGCCTCACGACGGTTTGCTCAGGAATACCCGACACCATGCTCTAGTGACTCATCTGGGATTAACTTTTTAGTAGATTCCCACGGGTATTGGAATCGACATTTAGCGAATTCATGAGCGAGAGTGGGGAGGCCGGGGTACCCGCAAAGCGGGTCGTGGCTTTGCTGGTGGAGGGGGCGACGCGAGCCCCTGTAATAGTTTGCTTCTGTACATCAGGTAGGTCAGGATAATCGCAAGAATAAATCTGAAGGCAACCAGGATAAAGCCATTCGCGCCAATTATAACAAATATCAGAGTGTCTTCTATCATAGCATGACAGATTGAAAGAAAAA
>CAYMTB010000011.1:8356-10935 GCA_964393225.1 uncultured Syntrophorhabdaceae bacterium | reverse complement strand
TCATTGGCTATACTCGAAGCCCAGGAGAAAAACGTGCGCAAAGTTTGTGTATTTGCCGTTCAGCCCTTGCATGTATGAATTTCGGTCATCAAAAAATGTTGCCTGATATCCGAAGTTCACTTTAAAGGCGTCTTTCCTGAATGTTCCCCCGATGGTGAAAATATTCCTTGTACTATCAGGCATTTCGGGCCCAAGCGTTTTCCCTGGAACAGGGCTCTTGTCATACATGTAACCACCCCTGATATCGAAAAATTTATTCATCGTGTAGTTTGCCCCAAGGGCTATGCTTGGCGTATTGTACCAGTTTTTGTATATAAATGTATTTGCCATCCCGTTATCGGATGTTATTCTGTAGCTGCTCATAGAAGACCACCCTGTATAGAGTATATCTCCTTCAAGGATAAGGTTGCCAAATTTTTTTGATAAACCGGCAACGGCAATGAACGGCAGGGTAAACGTTGTCGATGCATTGGTGCTGCTGGAAGTCAGGGGTGGCGGAAGAGAAAAGAAGGCTTTTCCGTTAAACCTGATATCTGTAGAACTTCTGTAGGTAAACGATAACGTATAGTCTTCAGGGAGTTTAATGGCAACCCCTGCGTTATAGCCGATACCGTCTCCGTCACCGGTAAGTTTTGTACTGCCATCAGGCAATCCCGGGGCTATAAATATGGCCTGTTTCATGGTCACCGAGCTTGTTATATAAGAGAGGCCGAAGCTGAAAGAAAGATTGTCATTTGCTTTAAAAGCAAATACAGGGTTGACATAGGTTGTTTTAAGTTCTGCAAAAGTACTGTAACGGCTGCCGACCCAATCCTGCGGCCATTCAGTGGATAAACCGAAGGGTGAATAGACGCCAACCCCGAAAGACATATTGCCATGGGTGTATTTTGCAAAAAATGTGGGCAGATGG
Source organism: uncultured Syntrophorhabdaceae bacterium (assembly GCA_964393225.1). Lineage (GTDB taxonomy): Bacteria > Desulfobacterota > Syntrophorhabdia > Syntrophorhabdales > Syntrophorhabdaceae > MWEV01. The sequence continues at coordinate 10,025 of CAYMTB010000011.1, read as the reverse complement.
TGTGTCTCCGTTTTGGCATAATAACGTTTCCCTGTCGTTTGATCCTCATATCTCATATTTGGTGCAATCATTGTGTCACCAACAGACATTCCAAAACCTTTTTGAAAAACGAGCATTGCAGGGTTGTAAAACACAGCAGAAGGATTATCTATAGATGCCGTCACGGCCATTCCCATACCGTTTGCTTTTGCATCCTGGTTGTAAATAAGAAAAGCGGCGCCGAAGACATCAAGGGGTATTAAAAAAAGAAAAAAGAGTAAAATGAATACCTTTTTCACTTTAAGCCCCCCGTTTACAAGAATCTAAAGCAATAAAGTTAAACCCGAAAAAACTTTGTATACCAAAATTATTGTAAATATTAAACGCTTATAACCGTTAAGTATTCAGTCTAATTATCATTTAAGGTTAAAAAAAACAATATATAAAATTTTTGTGTAGCCATTTTATTTTTAATTTAATAAAATAGTTCTTAATGATATATACAGTCACACTAAGCCCTTTCCTTGACAGGATAATAGATGTTGAGGAACTGATATATGATGATGCCAATATAATTGAAGAAGAGAAAAGGAGGGCCGGCGGGAGGGGCGTTGACGTTTCCCGCGTTATAAAGGAGCTGGGCGGGCAGAGCATTGCACTCGGTTTTATTGGTGGGTACAATGGTTTGGAATTAGAGGGGAGACTAATCAATGAAGGCGTTATATGCGATTTTACAAGAATAAATAGTGAAATGCGAACAAATAATATTGTATACCAGAGAAAAAAGAAATTGCAAACGCTGTTGAGTACACATGAACCAGAAGTTGACTCGCTTGAAATTACTTCATTTTTCAATAAAATAAAGGAGATACCGAGGCACAGTTATGTTGTGATTAGTGGAAACATGCCCAAGGGAGTAAATGAGAATTTTTATGCGCAAATGATTATTACATTGAAGGAAAAAGGGGCGAAGGTAATCCTTGATACAGATGGTGAGGCGCTGAGAAGAGGCGTAGATGCCGGTCCATACTTAATCAAACCCAATATCCATGAGTTCGGCAGGCTCGTGGCAAACAATGTATCGAGCGTGGAAGAAATTATTAACTATGCAAAACCATATCAAAATATAGTAGAATATATTGTTGTATCTATGGGCGCGATGGGTGTCGTGGGGATTAACAGGAATGAATATTATTCAGTAGTTCCCCCGAAAATTAAGGTGAGGAGTTCTGTAGGCGCCGGAGACTCGCTTGTGGCGGGGATGGTTTATGCTATGAGTGAAGGAAAAATATTTGAAGACGCTATTGCAATGGGAGTTGCATGCGGGACTGCTTCAGCACTGAATTCCGGCAATGGGTTATGTAGACGGGAGGATGTTGAAATTATTAAAAAAGATGTAATTATTAAAAAAATTTAATTTACTTATTTTGAATGTTGTAATAATATCTAATTAACAATGAAAGGAGGTGAAATTAGATGAAAAAGCTCTTGGTGTTATTTATAGCCCTTACATTTTTTGCAAGTTTTTCGTTAATGGGTTGCGGCCCGACGGCTGAGCCACCAAAACCGGCTCCAAAAGAGGAGGCGAAACCAGCGGCACCAACTCCACCACCGGCTCCAGAGAAAGCTGCACCAGCTCCAGAGAAAGCTGCACCAGCTCCAGAGAAAGCTGCACCAGCTCCAGAGAAAG
>CAYMTB010000011.1:0-8256 GCA_964393225.1 uncultured Syntrophorhabdaceae bacterium | reverse complement strand
GCTCCAGAGAAAGCTGCACCAGCTCCAGAGAAAGCTGCACCAGCTCCAGAGAAAGCTGCACCAGCTCCAGCACCGGCGAAAAAGTAGTATTTTATTTTTGGGGTATAGCCACATATGTGGTTATACCCTCAACGTATGAAAGGGGTGAAATATGAAAGTAAAATCTTTATTACTCGTTTTTATGGTAATTGTATTAGGCATGACTTTGGGCGGCTGCGGATGTTTCATGCAGCAGATGAAGGGCGAAGCTCCCCCCCCACCTCCACCGGAGGCAAAAGTTGTAGCACCTGAAACGAAAAAAGAAATTCCTGTTGTAGCAGCACCAGCACCAGCAGCACCAGCACCTATTGTTGCTCTGAAAGATATCAATTTTGATTTCGATAAATACAACATAAGACCTGGCGATGCAGAGATATTGAAGGGTAATGCTGAGTGGTTCAAGGCAAATCCAGGCAAGAAGATGAGGGTTGAGGGAAATTGTGATGAAAGAGGCACAGTGGAATACAACCTTGCACTCGGCCAGAAAAGAGCCGATGCCGCAAAGGCATACATTGTGAACCTCGGAGTTGACGGGAAAGCTTTAGAGACAGTCAGCTATGGCAAAGAAAGACCTGTTGATCCGGCACATAATGAGGCAGCATGGGCAAAAAACAGAAGGGCTCATTTCCTGGCACTTCCGTAATGTGATGATAAATGCGGAGGGTACAACAACTACTACCCTCCCTTTTATTCAAAACGCAGAACACGTATCAAGGTATATATATTTAGACGAGCAGATTAAAAAAGATATTGATGCTGCTTCTCGTCACCATCCCTTAAAAATCCCTGAACACTATATCGGTATCATGGACAAGAATAATCCTCTTTGTCCGATAAGAAAACAGTCTATTCCGTCCAGTGAAGAACTTATGAATAAAGGGGGTTTGGACCCGCTGAACGAAAAAGATTATTCTGTGACACCCGCCTTTATTAAAAAATACCGGGGAAGAGGTGTTTTTCTTGTAAACGCGGAATGCGCTATGCATTGCAGGTTTTGCAACAGGAGAAGGTTTGTCGGGAGAGAGTGGAACCCGAAGAAATACTGGGAGGAAACACTACGTTATATAGAAAACAATGATGAGATACATGAAGTTATTCTTTCGGGTGGCGATCCTTTTATGCTGTCGCCCAGTGAACTGAATTATTTATTGAAGCGTTTAAGGGCCATTGTGAGGATAAAAACTATAAGAATCAGCACAAGAGTTCCCTTAGTATTCCCGGAAGGTCTCCATGAAAATCATCTTACCGCTATCAGGAATAATTCACCAATCTGGATTATAATTCATATAAATCACCCTAAAGAGATAACACCTGCTTTTGTAGAAAAGATAAAAAGATTCAGGGAAGTTGGTGGAATAATTTTAAGCCAAACGGTACTTTTGAGGGGTGTGAATGACTGTCCGTACATACTCCAAAAATTGTTCGAGAACCTTGTATGTTGGGGTGTTAAGCCATATTATCTGTTTCAGCTTGACGAAGTAAGAGGCGCAATGCATTTCAAGGTAAAGGTCCAGAAGGGTATTGAGATCATGCGATTCTTAAGAAAAAATGTCTCTGGATTGGCATTGCCGCATTATGTTTTTGACATTCCGGGCGGACTTGGCAAAGTACCGGTGGATTACCGGTATATGAAAAAAAGAAAAGCCGACAATATCTATTTGGAGGGGTTTTCCGGTACTACGGGTGTTTACTGTGACGACGGGAAAGAAAGCAGATGTATAGAGTGCGGGTTGTGTAAGTGAGTTTAGGCATTTGGTCTCTGACCTCCTGTTTTTGTATCTGTAGATCTGAATATCGCTGCTACGTAGTGTATGGCAGAATATATGCTGAAAAATAGGGCAAGATACAAGATTATTAAACCTGTTTGATGGACTGCCGCATCCAATTTGTGCATCGGGCTGTTAAAGAGTATACAGGCAATACCTATGATTTGCAGCGTTGTTTTGAATTTCCCGGAAAATGATGGATATATTGTAATGCCTTCCATGGCGTAAAAAGACCTCAGACCATTTATAATAAATTCCCGTGCCACAAGAATTATCGTTACCCATAAAGGCACCATCCTGTAATAAGTGAGGGTTATAAGAACTGATGATACAAGAAGTTTATCAGCGATAGGGTCAAGGTATAACCCTAATTTTGTTGTCATACTCATTTTTCGGGCCATATACCCATCAAGTCCGTCGGTAATGCCGGCTATAATAAATAACAGACAGGATGCAAAGAGAAGTTCTTCATATTCAGTAGAAATGAGAATAATAATAACGGGAATGAAAAGTATTCTGATAACACTCAGCCGATTTGGAAGCGTCCAGACTGACGCCTTTTCATCTCTAACCTTCATTCGGATATTTCAGCTTGTTATAAAATTGTTTAACTCTTTTAATGAAAGTCCTGGTTTCTTCGATAGGGGGAACATTCATTTTGTGTTCCATCACCTTCGATGGACCCGCATTATATGCAGCGAGAATAAGCTCGAGATTACCCTGAAAGGTATCTTCTAAAAATTTTAAATATTTTGTACCTCCTTTGATGTTTTCATCTGGATCAAAGGGGTTTTTAACTTTCATCAGTTTTGACGTATCGGGCATGAGTTGCATAAGCCCCTGCGCCCCTTTCGGAGATACCGCATAGGGATTAAAGTTTGATTCGGCCTTCATTACCGCCTTGACAAGAGATGGATCGATTCCATTCAGACTCGAGTGATGCATAATGAGGGTATCGTAATTGCTGTTGTCAAAGTTTTTCTGCAGGTCCATTATTTTGTTTTTATCGGTGATAACTACGTGATACTGCTTCCCTGCAGGTTTGATATTTGTAAAGTGGTATATACCGCGGTCATCCACATAACCATAAATAGCACTATATGAGTATACCGGAACAAGACAGAGGACAACAAACGTGATAATTTTTGAAATCATTGTTTATTTTCGTAAACTTTTTCGTACTTGTCAAGTGTTTTAGGTTATTGTACCCGATTAAAGAATAATGGAAAGGTCAGTTCCTTTCCCTTTTTCGCTTTTCACGTCGATGAGGCCGCCGTGGTCTTTGATAATCTCGTATACAATGTATAATCCAAGGCCAATTCCCTTGCCTGTTTGTTTAGTGGTGAAGAATGGTTTGAAAATATCTTTGAGAAGGTGTTCCTCTATGCCTTCACCATTGTCCGTTATTGTGCATACGAGCTTTTTGTCATCTCTGTTATATGTCTTGATGGATATGGTACCGTCTTTTTCACCAATAGCATCAATTGCATTTTTTATAATGTTTATAAAAACCTGGCAGAGTCTTGGCTGACTTCCTTTAATAATATTCTCACCGGCGTCAAAATTCTTTATTATACTGATTTTCTTAGTTTTGTACTGACTATAGAGTATCCTGAGTGCATCTTCTATGGGACCATGAATATCTATTATTTCTTTTGCTTCATCCTTCTGTCTGGCAGAATCGAGCAGACTTTTTACAATATCCCGTGCCCTTTTCAATTCCTTCAATGAAAACGCAAGGTCTTCGTATAAGTCTCCTTTTTGTTCAAGGTGGTCGATATGGAATTCCAGTGTGCTCATGACGCTTGCAATGGGGTTATTCAGTTCGTGTGCTACCCCCGCAGCGAGCCTGCCGACTGCAGCGAGACTTTCGCTCTGGATAAGCGCTTTTGTCCTTTCATCAACGAGCCTCTCAAGAGACTCGGAAAAGTCGTGAATCCTCTTGTAAGCATCTGCATTATCAAAGGCGAGGGCAATATGGTTTGCGAGGATTGATATGATCTCAATTTCATCACCTGTATATAAGCTCATATCGTCTTTCTCGCCCAGCAGGAGACAGGAGGGATAAGATTTGGATAATATTGGTATGGATAGCCTGAATCCGAGATTCCACAAAGGATCTGATTCTCTTACGATGCTGAACGCCTCGTAATCGTCAGTTCTCGGGATAGCTTTTATGTTGCATTTTTCAAGTCCAAACATCTTTGTGAGACTTTCGATAATGGTTTTTTTGATATGCTCAATGTCGTGCAGGGTTAATATATCAAAGCTTAAATCTTTTACCGCCTTTCTGTTTCTGATGAATTTTTGCTGTAAGAACTGGACGAGAAAGTCCTGAATCCTGTCTTTGGATATGTAGATCAAAACGAATGTAAGGACCATGGATACAATATAAATTAGGTCAATATCCATGAAATCATGAAGGATATTCTTTAAAAGCACTTCCAGGCCGATGTAAAACCCTGTGGAAATCAAAAGCAATGTTACGAAAGTAAGACCTTTATTCAGGAAGATTTTCCATTCCATTACATCGTGCCTTGATATTGCGTAGCCTAATAGGCACATAGGCACAAAAACAAAATTACCCATAGGGTATATTTCATGGCCGCTCATGATAATGACATCAAAATGGTTTACAAATGCGGCAAGGCCGAAACTTAATAGGATATATTTTATACGTGTTCTATGAATTGATATCTTCTCTTCTTTAAGGCTTTTCACAAGAAGGTATAACGACATCAAAAGGCTTGCAGTGCTGAAAAATCCGAAAATGTAAAAAAACGGGCCCGAAATGGCAAAATAGCCAAAATAGTATTTTTTCATGTGTGTTAAATACAATGGGTGTTGTGCTAATGGTACCAGCAGAATGGCGATTACGTAAAATATCTTAACAACGGGCATCCATTTTCTGTAGCCTGTCGCAAGTACAGTAAAATGGAGATACAGGGGAATAATAAACACCAGAAACATATGATCGACTCTGCTGATTTTGATAGCTGTTACTTCATTTTGTATGATGGTAAGGATTGTCTTATCCGTATTGAGGAGACACCCTATAAGGCAGATAAGCGAAAAAAGGAGGTTGATGGGCGATTTTTTGGCCTTGAATATGCCCATTAGGAAGAGTATGAACAGAATAGTTGCGCTCAAAAGTGGCGGGATGCTGTAGATGTTCATATCCGGCTGTTGTGACATTACAATATGTTATAGTCATGTTCAAGAAAATTTTTCATTTCTATTGATTATTCCCCACAATATGCTATTTATTTAATTAGACGCAATGAAGTCGAGAATTATTCATAATGCCTTATCATTTGTATTAGCTGGAGGTGTGGGTGTTCGTCTCCACCCCCTTACAAAAGACAGGGCAAAACCGGCTGTTCCCTTTGGCGGTAAATACAGGGTTATTGATATTACATTGAGTAATTGCATAAATTCCGGGATCAGGAAAATATTTGTGCTTCCCCAGTATAAATCGCATTCCCTTATTCGGCACACGAGAGACGCATGGAGTATATTAAACCCTGAATTGGGTGAATTTATAACACATCTTTCACCGCAGATGAGGGTTGGTGAAGACTGGTACAAAGGAACCGCGGATGCGGTTTATCAGAACCTGTACCATCTTGAGCAGGTTGAGGGAGATTATATATTAGTCCTTTCCGGTGACCATATCTACAAGATGGATTACGGCCAATTTATCAGATACCATCAGCATAAGAGGGCCGATCTTACCATATCGGCTATTGAAGTGGACATCGATGAGGCGCACCGCTTTGGTGTGATACAGGTTGATGAAACGGGAAGGGTGTGCGGATTTGAAGAGAAACCTGAGAAACCTAAGCCTATTCCAGGCAGACCCAAAAAAGCGTTTGTTTCAATGGGTGTATATATCTTTAACAGGGAAACTCTCGTAGATATTCTTAACGATGATGCTCGGATGAAGACGACCCATGATTTCGGAAAGGATATTATGCCCTATATGTATCCGAAACACAGGGTTTTTGTTTACAGATTCGGCGCCGGTACAAATAGGGATGCAAGCTACTGGCGCGATATCGGAACTATCGATGCTTACTGGCAGGCGAATATGGACCTTGCTTCGGTAAGCCCTGAATTTAATCTCTATGATAAAAAATGGCCCATAAGGACATATGAAGGCCAATATCCGCCGGCAAAGACAGTTTTTGCCGATGAAGATAAAGGAAGGGCTGGAAAGGCACTGGACTCAATCATATGCAGCGGCGTTATCATCAGCGGAGGCAGGGTTGAACGATCAATACTCTCTCCTGGCGTAAGAGTCAACAGCTACGCCGAGGTAACAGAATCTATTCTCTTCCATGACGTGACGATCGGGATGAGGGCAAAAGTCAGGAAAGCTATTATTGATAAAGGCGTGAGGGTGCCAGACGGCATGAAAATAGGTTATGACCTCGAGAAAGACCGGAAGCGCTTTTTTGTCTCAGATGAAGGAGTAGTGGTTATCCCTAAGGGAGAGCCGCTTTAATAATTTTAAATTTTGAGTTAAAAGAAGAACCGGCAAATTCTAAATTCGCAATACTAGATCCGAAATTTCAACATCATGTTTTTCTGCTCAGCATATAGTCTGTGAGGGTCAACAGGGCTTCTTTATAAGGCGAAGCCCCAAAGGCATTCAGGCATTCCTTTGCCGCCTCTGTGTATTTCTTTGTCGTGTCGATTGCATATTCAATTCCGCCGTATTTGAGAATAGTCTTTCTTACGCCCTCGAAATCCCTCACCGTAACATTTGATTTTTTAAGAACTTTTTGGATAGAGGATTTTTCCTTTTCATTTGATGATTTTATTGCATAGATGAGAGGAAGCGTTAGCTTTCCTTCTTTAATGTCTGTGCCTACCCTTTTCCCGAGGATATTATCATAGGAAGTATAGTCAAGAATATCATCCTGTAATTGAAAAGCCATACCGAGATTGTGCCCGAAGTTTTTCATTGAAGATTTCTTGTTACTGTCAACTTTCCCTAATATAGCGCCTATCTCACATGCTACAGAAAATAAGACCGCGGTCTTATTCCCAATAATTTCAAAATAATCCTCTTCTGATGTCGCTATATCTGATGTCCTTATTAATTCAAGGATTTCCCCTTCTGAAAGGGATTTTGTCGTACTTGCCATTACGCTGAAGATTTTATCGTTGCCTTCATCTGCCAGGAGTTCAAAAGATTTGGCATATAAAAAATCTCCAACAAGGACGCTTGCCTCATTCCCCCAGATAGTATTTGCTGTGGATGCGCCCCTCCTCGTCTGGGCATTATCCACCACATCATCATGAAGCAGGGTGGCAGTATGAATAAATTCTACTATTGCGGCATAGGGTATATGTTCATCGTCTTTGTGGCCGCAGAGTCTTGCACTGAGAATGACGAGAATTGGTCTTACCCTTTTCCCGCCCGATTTAATGATATGATTGACGATCTCCTTTATAAAACCAACTTTTGTTGTAACAAGCCTGTTAATCGATGCTTCGAGTTTTGTTAAATCCGGTTCGATCAGTTTTATAACGTTTTCCATATTCAACCCTTTAATGTGTAATAGGTTTGCAGTTCTTCTGTATAATGGTCATTATCGTATATGTAAAGAGGTTTTTCAACTATAACTTCCATACCGCCCTCTTTTATAAACTCAGCAAGGAAAAGATTTGCCCTTTCGCCCTTCCTTGGATGGGCAAATCTCAGTCTCTTTGGCTCAAGTTTATGTGATTTCGCAGCATAAATCAACTCGCTAAGCCTTTTCGACGGATATATGGTATAAAAGCGTCCCTTCTTGAAGAGAAGGGATGACGCAATGGAAACAAGAGCTGAAAGGTCAAGCTGCGACTCATATCTTGCAATGTGCCTCGAAGATTGAGGGCTTTTTCTCCCTGCACTTTTTCTGGTATAGGGGGGGTTTGAGACAACCACGTGGAAGGGTGTTTTTTTTAATTCCTTTTTCATCAGCGTAATGTCGTTATGCGCAAATTGTATATTCCCGGAGCTATTTAAAGATGCGTTTTTTTGAGCAACGTCAAAGAGATCGCCCTGGATTTCTATTCCAAGCATGCTGTTCTGATAGCCTTTTTTTGACATATAGACAGGTATAATACCACATCCGGAGCCAATATCCAATAATCTATCACCCCTTTTCAGGACAACAAAATTAGCAAGGAGGATTGCATCAATAGAGAATCTGTACCCGTTTTTCTTTTGAATGAGCTTTAGCTCATCATTACAGAGAATATCGAGGGTTTCGTCAGCGGCAACATCAATCATAAGACGAGTGATTTAGTGGTTGAGTAAATAAGTCAATTTCACTGCTCCTGTCGCTGGTTACTGTTTTCAGGCATACTTATAAAATACGAGACCAGTTAATATCTTTGGATAAAAAAATGTGGATTTGGGCGGCATGAAGAGGCTGTTATCGGCTATATCCTTGAC
>CAYMTB010000010.1:0-32830 GCA_964393225.1 uncultured Syntrophorhabdaceae bacterium | reverse complement strand
GAAATCAAGCCGCTCGCTGATTTCGGGCAGGGCTGGGAAAAGGCCATAGCATAGCTCATGGTTCATAGTTGATAGGAAAATCTTCTTAATTAGCCACAGGTAAAGGCGGATAACTGCGGATGATGTTTTACTTAACCTGATTTGGGATAGAGCATCAAATCAGGTTAAGTAATCAGCACCTTACGGTGCAAATTGTTATTAAGTTCTTGATACTTTCATCAGATTTTCATCAGATTTCATCTGTGGCAAATATATGGTTTGCCTTTGCTATGAGCTATCAGCTATGAGCTAAAACCATGCTTCTCATTCACCCACCAGTCGTAAAACCATCCGAGCCGCCGCCCGGCATCGCTAAACTTTCCGGGGCGCTCATTGCCCATGGCATTCGGCACCACGTCATCGACGCAAACCTTGAAGGGTTATATTATTTGCTGGGAAAAGCCGGGGATTACAACCCTTCTTCCCATTACGACAAAGGAGCGTATCCCGATACATGGACTCGCAGGGCTTTGCATAATCTTTCCAGCAATTTTAATGCCTTGAAAAGCTGGAACACCTTCAAAAATATTGACCGGTATAAACGTGCGGTGATGGATGTGAATCGTATTCTCGAAAAATTTGCCGGAGGCGATGAAACTCATGTGAGTCTCGTGGATTTCCAGCATAAAAAACTTTCCCCATTGAGAAGCAGCGATCTTTTGTATGCAGCAGATCACCCGGAAGAAAATCCTTTCTATAATTATTTTTATAATCGGCTGAATGAAACCGTGAATCATGAGAATTTACGGTTTATCGGTTTTTCCTTAAATTATCTGAGCCAGGCATTGACAGCTTTTGCCATGATCGGATTCATAAAGAGAAGCTTCCCTTCAGTTAAAATTGTAGTTGGCGGCGGGCTCGTTACATCATGGATGAGGAGCCCTTCATGGCAGAATCCCTTCACAGGACTTATAGATCATCTTGTTGCAGGTCCGGGAGAAGCGCAGCTCATCTATCTCCTCGGGAAAAAGACAAAAATAGCAGGACATTGCCCTCCCTGCTATGATTCCCTCGTTGAGGGCGGGTACCTGGCGCCGGGATTTATTTTACCATACAGCACTTCAACGGGATGTTACTGGAGCAAATGCTCTTTCTGTCCGGAAAGGGCGGAGGGGAACGAGTTTCTGCAAGCCCATCCGGATTCAGTTATCGCTGATCTCCGTTTGCTTTCCAAACAGGTAAAACCGTTACTTATTCATCTGGTTGATAATGCAGTCAGCCCTGCCATGATGAAGAAAATAGCTGAGAATCCTCCCGGCGTGCCATGGTATGGTTTTGTAAGGATTACCCCGCACCTTGCTGATATAGATTTCTGCCAGGCGTTGAAAAGATCTGGCTGTGTCATGCTGAAGCTGGGCCTTGAATCAGGCGATCAAGGGGTCATTGATTCTATGAATAAGGGCATCGACCTTGAAATGGCTTCAAAGGCATTAATGACATTGAAAGGTGCCGGCGTAGCAACGTACGTTTATCTTCTATTCGGCACACCTTCCGAAACTCTTAAGGAAGCCCGCTGCACCCTTTATTTTACGGTCAAACACGCTGAATATATCGATTTTTTAAACCTGGCAGTATTCAACCTGCCGCTCAACAGCCCTGAGGCATCAGCGCTTTCAACCGGGAAATTCTACGAGGGCGATCTTTCGCTGTATGCTGATTTCGGGCACCCTAAAGGATGGGGCAGGCGCCAGATCAGACAGTTCCTTGATAAAGAATTTAAAAAACATCCTGCCATCCAGCCGATTCTCCTTCGCAACCCGCCCCTATTCACATCCAGCCACGCCCCACTGTTTATGATGTAACATTAAATCGCGCGATACCTGCATTATTCGTCAGTAAGATTAATCAGGAACAGGCCTGAAAATTGCTTGATGGCGAACCGGGAAACTGCGAGTGGCCAAATGCCTGAATTTAATTTGATAATTTAAATTTTGGATATTTGTACTTGTTTAGAGTTTAGTGCTTGGAATTTAGGATTTCAAAACTATTTTAAGAACAATGATTGTGCCCGTTTGAGATCTTCTTCCGTATCGATGCCGAAACCGTTGTAATTGGTTATTAATACCTTTATTTTATAGCCGTTTTCGAGAACCCTGAGCTGTTCGAGGGATTCAGTTTCTTCAAGTGGACTTTTCTCCATGGTGACATATTTTTCAAGGAATGAACGGGAAAAGGCGTAAATGCCGATGTGCTTATAAATACAGTTTTGAGTTTTGAGTTTTGAGTTTTGAGTTGGAGATTGCGAATTGCTGTGAACTGTGAACCGTGAACTGTGAACAGAAAAATACGGTATCGGTGAACGGGAGAAGTAGAGGGCAAAACCGGATTTGTCGAGGACAACTTTGACCGTGTTGGGGTTTGTATATTCTTCTTCATCAATGATGGGACTGCATAATGTGGCCATGTCAAGATGCTCTTTTACCATTGTATTAAAGAGCATATCCACCATGTCAGGCCTGATGAACGGTTCGTCCCCCTGAAGGTTGACGATAGTATCTGCATTTCTTCCCTGTATTGCCTCCATGCATCTGTCTGTGCCGCTTTTACAGTCAGAACTTGTTATAACTACCTCAGCACCGAAGGATTTCCCGGCCTGCCTGATCCGTTCATCATCGGTTGCAATGATAACCTCATCTTTCAGCCTCGAAAGCATCGCTTTCTCGTAAACCATGGACAGAATGGTTTTTCCGCATATCTCCCGCAGCGGTTTCCCCGGAAGCCGTGTTGAAGCATATCGTGCGGGAATAATGATAATTTTTCTCATGGCACCTCACATCCTTAGCGGGTAGCGGGTAGCGGGTAGCGTTCAGAGATAACCCATTTGAAACAATCATGCTCTATGCTAAACGCTCTACGCTCCACGCTGGCTCTCTTTTCACTCTTCACCATAAAGATATTTCCTCAAAAACACCCCTGTATAACTATCCGTTGAAAATGCTACTGTTTCCGGTGTCCCCTTTATGATTATATTACCTCCTTTTTCTCCGCCTTCAGGGCCCAGGTCAATGATATAATCGGCACATTTTATAACATCCATGTTGTGTTCTATGACAACTATCGTGTTTCCCCTCTCCACGAGTTCGGTGAGCACATGGAGCAGTTTGTCTATATCAACAAAGTGAAGGCCTGTTGTGGGTTCATCAAGTATATAGAGGGTCTTCCCGGTATCCCTCTTCGAAAGCTCCCTCGAGAGCTTTATCCTCTGCGCCTCTCCTCCTGACAGGGTTGTTGCCGCCTGCCCGAGGCGTATGTACCCGAGTCCTACATCATTGAGTACCTTTAGTTTGCTTTTGATGAGAGGATGGGCATCGAAGAACTCCGTAGCCTGTGTAACGGTCATCTCAAGGACATCGGCAATGCTTTTCCCCCGGTATTTGACTTCCAGGGTATCCCTGTTGTACCGTTTTCCCTTGCAGATATCGCAGACAATATACACATCAGGAAGAAACTGCATTTCAATCTTTACAAACCCTTCCCCCGTACACGTTTCACACCTGCCGCCTTTCACATTGAAGCTGAATCTGCCTTCCTTGTATCCCCTGATTCTGGATTCTGGGAGTTTTGCGAAAAGTTCACGGATATGTGTAAAGATACCTGTATATGTGGCAGGGTTTGACCTTGGGGTCCTGCCGATGGGTGACTGGTCTATATCTATTACCCTGTCTATGGCTTCATGGCCCGATATTGAATCTATTTCCCCGGCCCTGTCCTTTGATTTGTACAGTTTCTGCTTTAGGAGCGGGTAGAGGGTATCAACCACCAGCGTGCTTTTACCTGAACCTGAAACACCGGTAATGCAGGTAAAAACCCCGAGCGGTATTTCTACGTCGATATGCTTTAAATTGTGTTCGCGCGCACCCTTTATTGCGAGAAAGCCTTTTGCTTTTCTCCTTTCTTCGGGTATCTCAATCTTCAGAATGCCCGAAATATATTTGCCGGTAATTGATTCATCATGTTTTACAAGCTCAGAAGGGGTGCCCTGGAATACAAGATAGCCTCCGTTTTCGCCGGCACCCGGCCCGAGGTCGATGACATAATCGGACGAAACAATCGTGTCATGATCGTGTTCTACCACGATCACTGTGTTATCAAGGTCCCTGAGCCGTTTCAGCGTTGCAAGAAGCCTCTCATTGTCCCTCTGGTGGAGGCCGATGCTCGGCTCGTCAAGCACGTACAGGACCCCTGTCAGCCCCGATCCTATCTGGGTGGCAAGCCTTATCCTCTGAGATTCTCCCGATGACAGGGTGGCTGAATTTCTGTTTAGTGCTATGTAATCAAGGCCAACATCTATAAGGAATTTTAATCGTGATATGATCTCTTTCAGGATGTTACGCGCTATCTCCCTTTCTTTTTCACTAATACTTAACTCACTGAAATAGCTAAGAGATTTTGTTAAGGTCATCCTTGCAACTTCATCAATATTGCGACCGTCAATCCTTACCCACAGCATCTCCTTTTTTAAACGTGCACCGTTGCAGGAAGGACAGGGTATCAGATTTATATACCTTTCGAGTTTCTCTTTTTCGTAGAACTGGGCTTTTTCCCAATCATGCTGGAGTTCATTGATGACGCCTTCAAAGGATTTTTTTGAAAAATATCTTCTTCCTCCCCGGTCAACAAAAAACTCTATCTCCTCTTTTGAACCGTAGAGGATAACGTCCTGGACATCCTTCGGCAGGTCCTTGAAAGGCGTTCTTATATCTATCTTATAATGGTTTACGAGGGCTTCGAGGAAGGGCAGGAAACTGACAGGATTTTTTTCTCCCCAGGGCACTACAGCACCTTCCCTCAAAGAGAGGTCCTGGTTGGGCACGATGAGGACGGGGTCAAAATACTCCTTTACACCGAGACCGTTACATGTAGGACATGCACCGTAAGGGTTGTTAAAAGAAAACATCCTCGGGGCGATTTCAGGATAGCTTATGCTGCAGTCCGGACAGGCAAATTTTTCACTGAAGACTTGTATCCCCCTGTCTGTCTGTATCTTTATTATGCCGTCGGCCTTCTGGAGGGCAAGCTCCACTGCTTCAAAAAGCCTTCTCTCGATTCCTTCCCTGATGGTAATCCTGTCGATTATGACATCGATTTCGTGTTTTTTGTTTTTGTCGAGCTGGATTTCATCAGCGAGATCAGCCACCTTTCCGTTCAGCCTTATCTTCGTAAAGCCCTGTTTCCGCAGCTCATCGAGCTCCTTCCTGTATTCTCCTTTTCTCCCGCGTACGATAGGCGCAAGTACTGTCAGCATGGCCCCCGCACCAAGCGACAGTATTGTGTCTACTATCTGTGGGGCGTGCTGGCTTTTTATTTCTTTTCCGCAGCCGTAGCAGAATACATGGCCTATCCGCGCAAAAAGAAGCCTCAGATAATCATAGATCTCCGTTACCGTTCCTACAGTGCTTCGCGGGTTTTTGCTGAGGGTTTTCTGCTCTATGCTGATGGCAGGGGACAAGCCCTCAATATAGTCCACATCGGGTTTTTCCATGAGCTCCAGGAACTGGCGTGCATAGGAGGACAGGGACTCAACGTACCTGCGCTGGCCCTCCGCGTAGATCGTATCAAAGGCGAGGGTGGACTTTCCGGAGCCGCTGGGTCCTGTAATAACCACCATCTTATTCCTGGGAAGTTCAACGTCTATATTCTTAAGGTTGTGTTCTCTGGCGCCTTTTACAAATATTCTATCCATAGCACTAAAATGTAACAGATTTAGCGGTGGTAGTAAAGACTGGAAAGACCGCGCCGGATTATGCAATGCGGATTACCCGTCACGGATTTATTATTGATTGTTCTTATCTTATGTGGTAGTTTTCAATGAATATGGATGAATTTTACAGGATTTCACGATTGCCTCCCTATGGTCTAGGTGTAGTAAGGGATCTTCTCTTTGAGGCACGGAGAAAGGGCGATGATATCATTGACCTCGGCATGGGCAATCCTGATATGGCGACGCCGAAACACATCGTCTCGAAGCTCGTAGAAGCTGCGCGAAACCCGAAGAACCACAGATATTCTGTTACCAGAGGGATATATAAACTAAGGTTAGCCATAGCTAAATGGTATAAAAGAAGGTATGACGTTGATATAGACCCTGAAACCGAAATCGTTGTTACCATGGGGGCTAAAGAGGGTTTGGGCCATCTTGTGCTCGCAACCATAAGCCAGGGCGAAGTTGTGTTTGTCCCTGACCCGGGCTATCCAATCCATATGTATTCTGTAGTTATTGCCGGAGGCGATTTAAGGACAATCCCGCTTCTTCCGAAGGAAGAATTTTTTGACAGGTTGAGTATTGCTGCAAAGACTACATGGCCGCAGCCGAAGATGCTTATCATAAGCTTCCCGAACAATCCTACCACAGAAATCATTGAAATCGATTTTTTCGAGAAGATATATGAGTTTGCTAAAGAGCACAACCTGATGGTAGTCCATGATCTGGCCTATGCTGATATCGTGTTTGACGGTTACAAGACGCCGAGCTTCCTCCAGGTAAAGGGGGCGAAGGAAATAGGTGTTGAATTTTTCTCCATGTCAAAGAGTTACAATATGCCCGGGTGGCGGGTTGGTTTTGTTGTGGGAAACAAAAAGATGATCTCGGCGCTTGGGAGGATTAAAAGCTATTTTGATTATGGTGTTTTCCAGCCTATCCAGATTGCCTCCATTATCGCGCTCAACGAAGGAGACGATGACGTTGCGGACATAGTTGAAAAATACCGGAAAAGAAGAAATGTCCTTTGTGAAGGACTTACCCGCTATGGATGGACAGTGGATAAACCAAAAGCCACTATGTTTGTCTGGGCAAAAATCCCCGAACAGTTTGCGTCTATGGGTTCGCTGGAGTTTTCGAAGCTTCTCCTGCAGGAAGCGAAGGTAGCAACATCACCGGGGATAGGGTTTGGAGAATATGGAGAAGGTTATATCAGGTTTGCACTTGTTGAAAACGAACACAGGATCAGACAGGCTGTAAAAGGCATCAGAAATCTTTTATATTCCGCAGCTAAGAAATGATCGGCGTTGGCATTATAGGTCTTGGAACCGTAGGCATAGGGACTTACAAAATCCTCAGCAGGAACAGTTCCCTTTTAACTGAAAAGACCGGCCTTGAAGTCAAGGTTGTTAAAATTGCAGATATAGACCTCGAGCGGGACAGGGGGGTCGAGATTGACAGGAATATCCTCACAAATAATGCCTATGAAGTGATAGAAGATAAAGATGTGGATATTGTTGTAGAGCTTGTCGGCGGGATAACGCCTGCATTCGACTATATTGCCTCTGCCATAAAGAAGAAGAAATGGGTTGTCACGGCAAACAAGGCGCTCCTCGCAGAAAGGGGCGATGAGATATTCGGACTTATAGAAAAAGAGAATTGTGAAATTGGTTTCGAGGCAAGCGTATGCGGCGGCATACCGGTCATACGGGCTATACGGGATGGCCTTGTGGGGAATAGAATTAATTATATCCTCGGCATCCTGAACGGAACGAGCAACTACATCCTCACGAAAATGACGGAAGAAGGCGTTCCTTTTACTGACGCCCTGAAGGATGCACAGTTACTGGGCTATGCCGAGCAGGATCCCACTCTCGACATTGAAGGCATTGACGCAGCGCACAAACTGTCCATACTCATACGTCTGGCCTTTAATTGTCCCGTTGCCATGGCTGACATTATGACCGGCGGCATATCAAAGATTGAACCTATCGACATAGAGTTTGCAAAGGAATTCGGTTACAGGATTAAGCTCCTCGGTCTGGCAAAAGAACAGGACGGTTTAATCGAGGCCCGTGTTGAACCTGCAATGATACCCACTACCCACCCCATGAGTAATGTAAACGGTGTATACAATGCCGTCTATGTCATAGGAGACATGGTAGGCCCGAATCTTTACTACGGAAAAGGGGCAGGCGCAGATCCTACGGGCAGCGCAGTGGTGAGCGACATAATGGATATGGCATACAGGATCAGTGCAAAGGACCTGAAAACACGTATCCCAAGATTTAAAAATGGTGAAACAATGATACGGAAAGGGGAGGCTGCCCCGGTTCCGTTTTACATGAGGATTACTACCGAAGACAGGACCGGTGTTCTTTCAAAAGTATCCGGTATTCTTTCAAATTACGATATAAGCATCTCTACCGTTATCCAGAAAGGAAGAAAAGAAAAGGGACACGTCCCCATCATAATGCTTACCCATGGAGCAGTAGAAAAAAACCTGAAAATGGCAAAAGTCGAGATAGACCGGTTACCCTTTATAAAGGGAGAGAGCGTACATATACGAATCGAAGAAGGAAACCTTTAGCATCCGATGCACCCTTTGATACAATGAGGATTGGCGAATGAAATATGTAGTAATAATCGGCGACGGGATGGCGGATTTTCCACTCGAAGAACTGAACGGCAGAACCCCTCTCATGGCTGCGGAAAAACCATGCATGGATATGATGGCAAGGGAAGGATTCTGCGGGAAGGTCGTTACGGTACCGGAAGGATTCCCGCCGGGAAGCGATGTGGCCGGCATGTCTTTATTCGGCTATGATCCGGCAAAATACTATACCGGAAGGGCGCCCATCGAGGCGTTCGGTATGGGAATAGCAATGGATGAAAATGACGTAGCCTTCAGATGCAATCTCGTAAACCTTGAATTTACCTCTGCCGGAGCGGTTATGGGTGATTACAGCGGGGGTCAGATAACGACAGAAGAGGCCGGAATCCTCATTGCTGATATAAATAAAGCTTTGGGAAATGATGCTTTTGTGTTTTATCCGGGCGTAAGCTACCGGCATATCATGTTCTGGAAGGGCGGCCCCTGGCAAATGAAAACAACACCGCCCCACGATATAACGAAAAAAGGGATTGCACCGCATGTACCGTCAGGTGATGGCTCAACAACACTCGTCGATTTGATGAATAAATCGCAAAACATTCTCGGAGAACACCCGCTCAACAAAAAAAGGGTCAAAGAGGGCAAGCTTCCCGCGAACAGCATCTGGCTCTGGGGGCAGGGAAAAAGCTCAACGTTTCCCTCATTTTTTGATAAATATCAAATGAAAGGGGCAACGGTTGCTGCCGTTGACCTGGTCAAGGGCATAAGCAGCATGATTGGCTTTGATACCCCGTTTGTTAAAGGCGCAACAGGGTATATTGACACAAATTTCAAAGGGAAAGCGCAAAAGGCGTTGGAGCTTCTCCAGGATCACGACATCGTCTACATCCACGTTGAGGCCCCCGA
This sequence comes from uncultured Syntrophorhabdaceae bacterium, assembly GCA_964393225.1. Lineage (GTDB taxonomy): Bacteria > Desulfobacterota > Syntrophorhabdia > Syntrophorhabdales > Syntrophorhabdaceae > MWEV01. Next base: position 23,573 of record CAYMTB010000010.1, on the reverse strand, counting down.
CGAGGCATCGCATAACGGAAATACACGGGAAAAGATACAGGCAATCGAATGCATTGACAGAGAAATCGTAAGTACTATGTACGAATCCATCAATGAACCGGTTAAGTTTCTGATAGTTACAGACCACGCAACCCCCATCTCCATGAAAACGCATTACGGCTGCCCCGTTCCTTTTATCATATTTACGAAAGGCAAGGGTGAAAATGGAGGTTCCCCTTCCGGCTATAATGAAAATGCAGGGGAGGAGGAATTTACCGGTGAAGAGCTTATCACCTTTTTTATAAGGGGACAAAAACCATGAGACAAAAATTCATCTTTGTAACAGGCGGTGTTGTATCATCCCTCGGCAAGGGCCTTGCTTCCGCGTCAATAGCCGCCCTTCTTGAAGCTCGCGGCTTGAATGTACTGCTCAAGAAACTTGATCCATATATTAATGTTGATCCGGGCACAATGAACCCCTTCCAGCACGGTGAGGTTTTTGTCACTGAAGATGGCGCAGAGACAGACCTTGATCTTGGTCATTATGAGCGGTTTACGCACGCCGCCGGTTCAAAAAAGTGCAATTTTACAACAGGCCAGGTATATGATACGGTCCTTTCCAAAGAACGAAGGGGAGAGTACCTCGGAGGGACGGTTCAGGTTATCCCCCATATTACCGATGAAATAAAAAAAAGGATTCTCGATGTAAATGATGGTGTTGATGTTGTAATAGTGGAGATCGGCGGGACAGTTGGTGATATTGAAAGCCTTCCGTTTCTTGAGGCAATACGTCAGCTCAGGAACGATCTTGGTAAAGAAAACTCACTTTTCATTCATCTTACCCTTGTACCTTTTATTAAAACTGCCGATGAGATGAAATCAAAACCGACCCAGCACAGCGTTAAAGAACTGAGGGAAATAGGTATTCAACCCGACATCCTTTTGTGCCGCACAGAAAAGGATCTCTCGCAGGGTTTAAAGGATAAGATATCCCTCTTCTGCAATGTGGATAAGGATGCGGTTATTGCGGCGAAAGACGTGGACGTCATATATGAGGTTCCTATTATTTACCATAACGAGGGGCTTGACGACAAGATTACGAAACTCCTCAACATATGGGCAAAAAAACCAGACCTTTCACAGTGGGAAAAGATCGTTGATGTGATTAAAAATCCGAAGAAGCAGGTCGATATTGCGATTGTCGGCAAGTATGTAAAACTGAAAGACTCCTATAAAAGCCTCAACGAAGCCCTTGTACATGGCGGAATTGCAAACAGCTGCAGGGTGAATTTTCACTACATAGATTCTGAAGACCTGGAAAAGGGATTAACAGCAGAACTCCTTGAAGTGGATGGAATACTGGTGCCGGGCGGTTTCGGTGACAGGGGCATCGAAGGAAAGATAAACGCAATCCGATATGCACGGGAAAATAAGATACCATATTTCGGTCTGTGCCTCGGAATGCAGCTTGCCGTTGTTGAAATAACAAGGCATCTTGCGGGGTGTGCAGGCGCGCATACATGTGAAATAGATGAAAATACCCCTTATCCGGTCATATATCTCATCGAAGAGTGGGTTGACAGGGACAATACAATCCAGAAAAGGGATAAATTCTCCGACAAAGGCGGGACTATGCGTCTTGGTGCGTATCCGTGTGAGCTTTTACCGGGAAGCCTTGCCAGCAAGGCATACGGCCAGGATCTGATTCATGAACGGCACAGACATAGATATGAATTCAATATGGCATTTCGTGAAAGGCTCGAGCAATGCGGCATGATCATTTCAGGCATATCCCCGGACGGCAAGCTTGTAGAAATCGTGGAGCTTAAAGATCACCCCTGGTTTCTGAGCTGTCAGTTCCATCCTGAATTTAAATCAAAGCCTTTTGATCCGCACCCCCTTTTCAGGGAGTTCATCAAGGCATCTTTAAAGCAGAGGCAAGAAAAACAGAAATGCAAAAAGAAGTGAAAGTTGGAAATATCAGGATTGGACACAAACCATTTGTTTTTATCGGCGGACCCTGCGTAATCGAGGGTGCAGATATTACCTTAAGGATAGCGGAAGGCATCAAGGATATTACCGCGCATCTCGATATCCCCTTTATCTTTAAATGCTCATACGACAAAGCGAACAGGACATCCGTAAAAAGCTACCGGGGATTGGGTATCGAAGAGGGGCTTAAGATACTTTCAAAGGTAAAGGAAGAATTAGATGTACCGGTTCTAACGGATGTTCACTCGGTATATGAGGCAAATGCGGCAGCCGGTGTTGTCGATGTGCTTCAGGTACCCGCGCTCCTTTCAAGACAGACGGATCTGCTTGTTGCTTGCGGAAATACAGGCAAACCCGTTAACATCAAAAAGGGCCAGTTCCTGTCTCCGCAGGACATTAGATATGCCATTGAAAAGGTAGAATCTACAGGTAATTTCCAGATAATGGTTACAGAGAGGGGAACATCCTTCGGATACAACACACTCATAAATGATTTCAGGGCAATCCCGATCATGCAGGGGTTTGGTTATCCCGTTATATTTGATGCTACCCACAGTGTTCAGAAGCCTGGCGGAGCGGCAGGCAGATCCGGCGGAGAGCCTGATTTTATATTTCCTTTGTCAAAAGCGGCTGTTGCAGCGGGTGTGGACGGGGTTTTCATGGAGGTACACACTGACCCGTCAAGGGCCCTCTGCGATGGTGAAAATTCTGCAGCACTTGCTGACCTTTACCGGTATCTTGAGGTATTGAAGAGGATAGAAGAGGCGTTATGAAAAAGACAGCGTTCAGCGTTCAGCGTTCAGCGTTCAGCGGTAATAAGATTGTAAAATATGAAATAGTTTTTAACTCCACGCTCCACGCTATACGCTATACGCTAATCCCCCCGGGGTGTTGCTGATGCCTGACGAATCCCGTTCAATAGATATAGGGAAGGACGTTCTCAGGAAAGAGGCCGAAGCGATTCTCAAGGTCCTTGACGGGCTTGATGATTCCTTTGAAAAGGCTGTCGATACCCTCTATCATTGTACCGGACGGGCAGTACTCACCGGTATCGGTAAATCGGGTCTTGTGTGTAAAAAGATTGCATCGACCCTTTCGAGCATTGGTACTCCTGCGTTGTTTCTTCACCCCGCTGATTCCCTTCATGGCGACCTCGGTATGCTTCAAAAAGGCGATGTGCTTATCATTGTGAGCAACAGCGGTGAAACCGAGGAGATCATAAAGATATTCCCCTGGATAAAAAGGATGGGTATCGCCGCGATTATTATTACAGGCAATGTAAACTCGACTATCGCAAACTATGGCGATATTGTCCTCGATGTCAATGTTGATGAGGCCTGTCCTTTTAATATGGTGCCCACATCGAGTACTACAGCCACCCTTGCCCTTGGCGACGCAATCTCGATGGCCCTTATGGAAAAAAGGAACTTCAGGATGGAGGATTTTGCCTCTCTCCATCCCGGGGGTACAATCGGGAGGAAACTTCTGCTGAAGGTCGAAGATCTTATGCACACGGGGGAAGACGTTCCCCGGGTATATGAAAACATGCCTATGAAACATGCTATCTTTGAGATAACGTCAAAAAGGATGGGCGTAACGGCCGTACTCAATGAGAAGGAAGGGTTGGCGGGGATAATAACGGACGGTGATCTGCGCAGGGCCATCGAAAAATTTGATAATGTCCTTGAAAAGAGTACTGTTGATGTGATGACCCGTAACCCGAAAACTATTCAAAAGGATGCCCTTGCTGCGTTTGCGTTAAAAAAGATGGAGGAGTTTTCCATAACCTCGCTTTTTGTAATGGAGAAGGAAGGTGAAGATCGGCCGATAGGCATTATTCACATCCACGACCTTTTAAAGGCAAAAATTGTATGAAAGAACGGATTAACTTCTCAGTTTCTTAACTTCTCAGCTTCGGGTATACTTATGGAGATAGATGAAAGACCGAAAGATTGTAGTGTATGTCGCGTTAGGGTTTGTCATTTCAAGCCTTTTTCTGGCTTTCTACTTTTTCTTTAAAAAACCTATCAAGATAAATACCCCCTTTTTAGACCAGGAGCGCAAGGCCATTGTTTTCAAAGACGTGAAGTATTCAGGTGAAAAAAGGGGTATTGTGGACTGGGAAATAAAATCGAAGGTTACGAGAAAATTTATCGATAAACCCGTTGTGGAAATGGAAGACATCGACGGCATGTATAAGCCGAAACCGGATGTTACTGTCTTTTTTAAAGGCACGAAAGGTTCTATGGACACTGAGGCTGAAAAAGGTACCGTAGAAAATGTCGATATTATATATAAGGGCAGCTATACACTGAAGAGCAGGTTTATGGACTTCGATTTCAAGAAAGGCATTACCTCAACAACGGCCCCTGTGGACATAAAGGGTGCCAAACTTACCCTCAGGGGTGTTGGCTTGACGGCCAACACGAATGAGGAGACCGTGAGAATAGAAAAGGACGTGACAGGCTACATTGAAACGGAAAAGGGGAAATACCGGTTTGAATCCGACAGTTTTATTTATTTCTTAAAAGACAGTACGTACATCCTCGAAAACAGGGTGGTCATGAAAGGCGAAGAGATGAACCTTCTCTGTGATAAATTGATTATCTTTTCGAAGGGAGATGAGGTTGAGAAGATTGATGCAAAGGGAAAGGTGAGATTGATTTCAAAAGGGACTATTGCGAAAAGTGAAAAGGCGGTATATCATTTCAAAGAGGACAGGATAGTGCTTACTGACAGACCGAAGATACTTAAAGATAATGTCGAGATGGAAGGTGAATCCATTGTTTATAGCCTTTCCAGCGGAAAGTTCTTTATAAATAAACCAAAGATGAGGATGGAAAGGTAATGTCCGATACGCTGACGCTTTTTGCAGAACACTTGTCAAAATCCTACAATGCAAGGAGGGTTGTCAACGATATCTCCATACACATGAAAACAGGAGAAATAGTAGGACTTTTCGGCCCTAACGGTGCAGGCAAGACAACCACCTTTTTTATGATAATAGGATTTATCAAGCCCAACTCCGGGAAGATCCTCCTTAATACGGAAGATATTACCACATTGCCTATGTTCATGAGGGCAAGAAAGGGTATTACCTACCTGCCGCAGGAACCGTCAGTGTTTAAAAAAATGACAGTTGAGGATAACCTCAAGGCTATCCTTGAATTCAATAACGTGGAGAAGGAGTTGATGGAGCACAAAACCCTGGAATTGCTTGAGTCCTTCAAATTGGAACACCTGTCAAAGAACAATGCCGATTCACTCTCGGGCGGGGAGAGGAGAAGGCTGGAAATAGCGAGGGCCCTTATGATTTCTCCTAAATTTATGCTCCTTGATGAGCCCTTTTCCGGTATTGATCCTATATCTGTGTCAGACCTGAAAAAGATAATAAGCGGGTTAAAAAAGAGGGGGATTGGCATTCTCCTTTCAGACCATAATGTAAGAGACTCCTTGCCGATTTGCGACAGGGCATATGTGGTAAACAACGGCCAGGTACTCCTTGAGGGAACTCCTGACGAAGTGGCAAAGGATAAAATGGTTCGAGAGGTGTACTTGGGAGAGGAATTTTACATTGATGTTGGAGCTTAAACAGACCCAGAAGCTATTACCTGTTTTAACCCTGCAGCTCCAGCAGGCAATCAGGCTTTTGCAGCTGTCACAATTAGAGCTCACAGAGGCTATAGAGCAGGAGCTCAAAGAAAACCCCATCCTCGAAGTAACAGAAAAAGAAGAAAAGGAAGAACCTGAAGAACCGGTTCAGGAAGAAGTGGATATGACGGAATTCCTCAACAGATACACCTCGTCCGAGGAATTCATGGGTAGAGATGACCGGGAGTATCCTGATTACGAAAATATTGTAAAAAAGCCTTCCAACCTGAGGGATTATGTGAGGTGGCAGGTGGGGCTTTCCGCTTTTGATCCAAACGAGCGCATTGCTGCTGAATGGATCATAGAAAGTATCGATGATAACGGGTATCTGGCATACCCCGTGCCGGAGATAGCAAAATCATCAGAATTTCCTGTTGGATTACTTGAAAATGTACTCACAAAAATTCAAAAACTTGATCCGCCCGGCATCGGAGCGAGAAGTTTAAAAGAGTGTATTTACCTTCAATATGAAGCAAAGGGGGAAAAAGACCCTGTCTTCGAAGAGATTGTGAGTACATATTTCGATCTGCTCCAGAATGTAAACTTGAAAGAAGTTTCAAAAAAGTCAGGATACCCTGTGGAAAAGATCAGGGAAATTCTGGATAAAATAAAAACCTTTGATCCAAAACCCGGAAGGAACTACAGCGAAGACTTTATTTCTTATGTGGTCCCTGATGTATATGTTGTGAAAGGGGAGGATGGCTTTGAGGTGTATCTGAATGACGAAGATATTCCCGAGTTCCGGATGAATAGATACTATATGGAGCTTTACACAGGGAAAAATGTTGACAAAGAAACAAAGGGTTATATTAAAGGTAAGATTAAACAGGCGGAATGGTTCATAAAGAGCATTCAACAGAGGCAGAAGACACTCTATCTTGTCGCAAAGAGCATCGTAAAGTTCCAGGAGGAATTTTTTGAGCATGGCGTAAGATTTCTGAAACCCCTCATCCTCAAAGAGATTGCCCGGGACATAGGAGTTCATGAATCCACTGTCAGCAGGATAACAACAAGCAAGTACATGGGCACCCAGCACGGCATCTTCGAATTGAAGTTTTTTTTCCCGACAGGCATCAGCAATACGGCAGGAGACCAGCTTTCAACAGGTATCGTCCGTGATTTCATTACAGAGCTCGTCGGAAAGGAAGATAAGAACTATCCCCTTACGGACGATGAGATTGTCACGGCACTAAAGGAGAAGCACGGCATAAAAATTGCGAGGAGGACGGTCGCTAAGTATCGGGATATACTAAATATAAAGTCTTCAAGGGAAAGGATAACTCCCGGCTAAATTGGATTGACAGAGGATATTTTATCTGTTAACCTTGTATTTGGGGTTGAATTTCTGTAGAGCATTAATTTAACAATGGAGGCGTTATGGACATTACGATAAGCTTTAGACACATCGATCCAGATGATAATTTAAAGAGATATGCAGAGGAAAAGATCTCAAAATTGCAGAAGTATATTGAGGTTCCCCTGGATGTACATGTGGTGCTTTCCCTGGAAAGGAAATACAGACAAAGAGTCGATGTAATGTTCACGATAAATGGTGTGGTTATAAACGCACACGAAGTAATGGACGACATGTATGCCGCCATCGACAGCATCCTTGACAAGCTTGAAAGGAGATTGACCAGGTACAGGGATAAACTTAAAAAATACAGGGAAGTGAAACCGAAGCGGAGTGCCCCGGCATTGGAAGAAGTAGATTCAAAGATTATTGTTACAAGAACGGTTGACGCAAAGCCCATCGATCCCGAGGAGGCTGTCATGCAGTTGGAAGCATCCGGAGACAGTTTCATGATATTCCGCGACAGGGAGAGCGATAATGTCTGCGTTGTATATAAAAGGAAAGATGGTAATTTCAGTCTCATTGAAACGACGGGAAAGACACTATGAGGATTGAGGAGGTATTAAAAGAATCATGTGTAATTGACAGTTTGAAGGGCAAAACAAAAAGAGATATCCTCTTCGAACTTGTTGGCGTTTTGAAAGGGGCCGACCTTATTGACGATGTGGAGAAGGTTGTCGATATTATCCTCGACCGGGAAAAACTTGGAAGTACCGGCATCGGTGATGGTGTGGCCATTCCGCACGGCAAAATGAAAGGGATGCATAGCTTTTTATGTGTATTCGGCAGGTCCCTGGAAGGTGTTGATTTCGATGCGGTAGACCGGAAACCTGTACACATCTTCTTTTTGCTCCTTGCCCCGGAAGACTCTGTAAGCTTACATCTCAAAATGTTGTCCAGAATTTCAAAAATCCTGAGAGACCCATCCTTTAGAAAAAGGCTTATAGATATTCCTGACAGCCGGGGGATTTACAAAGACATCATCGAAGAGGACAATAAGGGTTGATTCGGTTTTAATGAAAGGCATCACAGTTCAGGAACTCATCAAAGACAAAACGCACAGATTAGAATTATATCCGATAGCAGGCCTGAAAGGCCTCTCCAGGAAGATTTATAATCCAAGAATACAAAAATTGGGGCTTGTCATCACGGGCCATATGGTTTATCTTCACCCGCATAGGATACAAATTCTCGGCAACACAGAAATATCCTATCTCAGATTACTTGGTGAAACCGAGAGTTTTGCTATAATGCAGGAACTTTGTAAAAATGATGTTGTCTGCTTCGTTGTAACACGCAACCTCAAAGTGCCTGACCATTTTCTTGAGGAAACAGAAGATAAAGGCATTCCCCTCCTCAGGACAAAACTGACAACCTCTGTGTTCATAGAAAGGATTACAGGGTACCTCGAGGAAAAGCTTGCCCCCTCCACTACTGTCCACGGGGTGCTCATGGATATACTCGGGATCGGCACATTGATTATCGGAAGGGCCGGTATCGGCAAGAGCGAAAACGCTCTTGAGCTCATTATGCGGGGACACAGACTGGTTGTGGACGATGTTGTGTATGCAAAAAAGATGGGGGCAATCGATATCCACGGGGAGCCTCCTGACATGATAAAAAACCTTTTAGAGATCAGGGGTATAGGGATTGTCGATATAGGACGTCTCTTCGGGGTCTCTGCATTAAGGGAAAAAATGAAAATCGACCTTGTTGTAGAGCTGCTTGATTGGGATGAAAATGTAGAATATGAAAGGGTCGGGTTAAAGGAAGACAAGTTCAGGCTTCTCGGGATTGATCTGCCTATCGTAAGAATCCCTATAAGCTCAGGGAGAAACGTGTCTACAATAATAGAACTGGCCTGCAGAAACCACATACTGAAGCAGCATGGTGTAAACACTGCGATTGAACTGGAAGAAAAGGTATTGAAATCCATGAAAGTTGAGGCGGAAAAATGAAATTACTCATAGTAAGCGGTATTTCCGGTTCAGGAAAAACAACGTTTATGAGAGCCCTTGAAGACACCGGATATTTCTGTGTTGACCACTTCCCCCTTATCCTGCTGCAGAAGTTTTCCGAACTATCCAAGCTTGCAGACAATAAAATCGAAAAGTGCGCCCTCGTTATCGACATCAGGGAAAAGGAATTTTTCGATCTGGGCAGGAATATTCTTAAAAGAATTAAGGATAAGTTTGGCGCGGAGCTAATTTTTCTCGAAAGTTCCGATGATGCACTGATTAAGAGATTCAGTGAGACAAGGAGACTCCATCCCCTTTATGGCGCACCTAATATTAAAGATGCCCTGAAAGAAGAGAGGGAGCTTGTTGACTGGATAAAAGACATTTCTGACAGAATAATCGACACCTCACAGCTTACAACACACGAACTCAGACGGTTTGTGCTGAAGACTTACGGTAATTGGGATGAACAGAGGATGAAAATCAACCTCATGTCCTTCGGCTATTCATATGGAATACCTCTTGAGGCAGATATTGTGCTTGATGTGAGATTTCTCCCGAATCCGTTCTTTGTGGAAGGCTTGAGTGATAAAACAGGGCTCACTAATGAGGTTGCGGAATACATTATGTCGGATGATGTCTTCAACAAATATTTTCTTTTGCTTTTGGATTTTTTGGTATATCTTATTCCCCTGTATGAAAAGGAGGGGAAAAGCTACCTCACGATATGCTTTGGCTGCACAGGGGGAAAGCACAGATCTGTGTTTATTGTGACAAAACTGGCAGAACATTTTTCCATGATGGGATATAATGTAAACTCTGCCCACAGGGACATTGAGAAGTAGATAAGGACGATGGACAATTTCGGGGTTGCCGGAGGATACGGATGATCGGCTTGATTGTTATAGCGCATTTTAATCTCGCCAAAGAGATGGTTGCTGCTACTGAATTGATAATAGGCAGACAGGAACAATTTGAGTCGATTGGTATTTCTCCTGATGAGGACATTGACAAAACCAGGGGCAAAATTATAGAGGCCCTGAAAAAAGCCGACTCAGGCGACGGGGTAATGATACTAACTGATATGTTTGGCGGTACACCATCGAATATCAGCCTCTCTTTTCTTGAGGAAGGGAAGGTAGAGGTAGTAGCTGGGGTAAATCTCCCGATGTTGATTAAGCTAAATACATACAGGGAGGGCAGGCAGCTGGGTGAGCTTGCCCGTTTTATAACACAGTATGGACAGAATAACATCTATCTTGCAACGGATGTGCTGAAGCCGCGAAAGAAGGAATAGGGGGAAATGCTGGAAGGTATATTTACTATAAAGAACAGGCTGGGTCTCCATGCGAGGCCGGCTGCAACCTTTGTGAAAAAGGCAAATGAATTCAAGGCTGACATATGGGTGGAGAAAGACGGAACAGAGGTAAACGGAAAGAGCATCATGGGTCTTCTGATGCTTGCGTGCCCGCTGGGAAGCAGGGTAATGCTTAAAGTTGACGGAGCTGATGAAGAAATGGCATTCCAGGAACTTGGCCAGCTTATTGATGATGGTTTTCAGGAGATATGAGCGAAGAAGTTTTTATTAATAAAGTGTTGAAAGGCATAGGTGTATCGTCAGGTATAACCTATGGGAGGGTTCGTCTGCTCGAGAGAGGGAAGATCCCTATAAACAAACGCCCGATCAAAGAAGAGCAGCGGGATAAAGAGATTCTCAAGTTCCGCCATGCTATAAAACACGCCGTTGAAGAGTTGAATGGTATAAAGCAGACTATGCCTGACGATGAAATGCGAAAACACTCTTTCATAATTGATGCCCATATGCTCATCCTTAAGGACGAATTTTTCACGAATGCTGTTATCGATACCATAAAAGAGGACAGGATAAATGCTGAGTGGGCACTCGACATCGCTGTGTCGAAATTCCTGGCAAGTTTTGAAAAGGTGGAGGATGCATACCTGCGGGAGCGCGGCCAGGACATAAAATATATCTATGACAGGCTTGTGAGAATCCTGGTAAAAGGGAAGTCATCAGATATTAATAATTTTAATATAAAAGGGAAGGTAATCATAGCGGCCCACGACCTTTCACCTGCTGATACAATTCAGTTAAATCTCAATAAGGTATCAGGGTTTACAACAGATGTCGGCGGAAGGACATCGCATACATCAATTGTGGCGAGGGCGCTTGAAATACCTGCTGTTGTAGGTGTCGGCACGATCACGAGCCTCGTAAAAAATAACGATACAATAATTATCGACGGGGATGAAGGCACAGTTATTATTAACCCTACAAAAGAGGTAAGGAAAGACTATATCGCGAAACAGGTCCACCTTAAGAACCAGCAGAGGGAGTTTCTGAGGGTCGCAAAGCTCAAGCCGGAGACGAGGGACGGTTTTAAGATGAAGGTGGGGGCAAATATAGAGCTTCTGGCAGAGATGGACATTATAGAACGGTATGGCGCTCAGGGCGTAGGCCTGTACCGTACGGAATATATTTATCTGTCAAGAAAAGAATTGCCTGACGAAACAGACCATTACCACATCTATAAAAAACTGGCCGAAAACAAGGCTATGGGATATATCACCATAAGAACACTGGACATTGGTGGTGACAAGTTTGTATCGAATATTGAAATGCCGAAGGAGATTAATCCTGCAATGGGTTTACGGGCAATACGCCTGTGCATTAAAGAGGTGGGATTATTTAAAGCCCAGCTGAAGGGAATTCTCAGGGCAAGCGCTTACGGCCCCCTTAAGATATTGATCCCTATGATATCAGGTATAGATGAGGTCCGCAGGGCAAAGGCAATACTTACAGAATGCATGGATGAGCTTGCCGGCAAGAGAATTGAATTTAACAGGGATATAAAATTCGGCATTATGATAGAGGTGCCCTCTGCATGTATGATCAGCGACAAGCTTGCATCGGAAGTGGATTTTTTTAGTATAGGCACGAACGACCTGATTCAGTATACCCTCGCCATAGACAGGGTGAACGAATTCGTTTCCTACCTGTATGAGCCTATGCATCCCGCAATATTGAAAATGATTAAGCAGATTGTTGATAATGCCCATGCGCACAATATCGAGGTTACCCTGTGCGGAGAGATGGCCGGCGAGGCGCTCTACGTTCCTGTCCTTATGGCGTTGGAGCTTGACGAAATCAGTATGAATGCTTACTCCATACCAAAGGCAAAAAAGATTATCAGGGGGCTTGACCACAGCTATTGCAAAGAATTGCTCGGCGAAATACTGAAAAGGGATTCCGGCAGGGAGGGCAATTTGCTCCTGAGAAAGGAGATGGCAAGGCTTTTCCCGAATGACTTTATACAATGTTATGAAGAATGAGAAATCAGTGCTGAGTGTTGTGTTTTAAGTTTTAAATTTTTTAACTCAACACACAAAACTCAACACACAAAACTTAAATTACGAGGAGGAATAAAAGATGGGAATGAGTAGATATCTTTTTTCATCAGAGTCTGTAGCAGAAGGACATCCGGACAAGGTTGCGGATCAGATTTCGGATGCAGTGCTCGATGCACTTATCGAACAGGACCCGAAGTCCAGGGTGGCGTGTGAGACATATGTTACTACAGGGCTTGCCCTTGTAGGCGGGGAGATCACCACAAATGGTTATGCCCATATTCCGGACATCGTCAGGCGGACTATTAAAGAGATCGGATACAACGATTCTTCCATGGGGTTTGACTGGGAAACATGTGCAGTGCTTACAACGATCGACGAACAGTCGCCCGATATCTCAATGGGGGTAACCGAAACGGGAGATCACGAACAGGGCGCAGGCGACCAGGGGCTTATGATGGGCTATGCGTGTAACGAAACGGCAGAGTTCATGCCCATGCCTATTATGTATGCACACAGGCTCATCAGGAGACTTGCTGACGTAAGAAAGGACAATACCCTGAGTTTCCTGAGGCCTGACGGGAAGAGTCAGGTGACCATTGAATACATAGACAGTAAACCCGTGCGTGTTGAGGCTGTGGTTATTGCTGCCCAGCATAATCCGGATGTCAGTATTGCAACTATAAGGGAAGGTATCACTGAAGAGGTGATCAAAAAGATTGTCCCTGCGGAACTGATGGATGAGAAAACAAAGATTTTTATAAACTCTACTGGAAGGTTTGTTGTGGGTGGGCCAAAGGGTGACTGCGGAATGACGGGCCGAAAAATTATAGTCGATACATATGGCGGCGCAGGCAAACACGGTGGGGGTGCATTCTCGGGCAAGGACCCTTCAAAGGTCGACAGAAGCGCTTCATATATGGCGAGATATATCGCTAAAAACCTTGTTGCCGCAGGGCTTGCGGACAGACTCGAGATACAGATTGCCTATACTATAGGCGTTGCACAGCCCGTATCGGTAATGATCGACACGTATGGAACTGCCAAGATAAGCCCGGACAGGATAGCAGAGATCGTCAACCAGTTGTTTGACATGAGACCGAGGAAGATTATTGAAAGGCTGAACCTGTTAAGACCTATATACAAGAAGACGGCCTGCGGCGGTCACTTTGGCAGGAATGATCCGGATTTCACCTGGGAAAAGCTTGACATGGTAGAAGAAATCAGAAAAAAATCAGGAATATAAAGACAGTGAATAGTAAATAACTGGCGGAACAGAAGGTTGGAGGGTTAGCTAAACCTCCAAACCTCCAAACATCTATCCTTTGATGGCTGTGAACTGTGAACAGTGAACTAATTTAGGAGGAGAATAAACAATGAACTATGACGTAAAAGATATCGCATTGGCTGATCAGGGCTATGAAAAGATCGAATGGGCCGAGAGACGCATGCCTGTTCTGCGGATAATAAGGGAAAGGTTTTCAAAGGAGAAACCGCTCAACGGTGTAAGGATTTCCTGCTGCCTTCATGTAACAACAGAAACCGCCAATCTCATGAGGACATTAAAAGAAGGAGGTGCCGAAGTTGCGCTTTGTGCATCGAACCCTCTGAGCACACAGGATGATGTGGCAGCCTCTATCGTAAAGCACTTTGAAATCCCCACCTTTTCTATAAAGGGCGAGAGTGATGATGTATATTATGCCCATATTAAAGAGGCGCTTGCATTTAAACCTAACGTTACCATGGACGATGGCGCCGACCTTGTGAGCGCCTTGCACATGATTGCCCTTGGACGGTACGAAGCCCTTCACGGGACAGTGAAAAATTGGGTTGAGAAACTTTCCGCACAGGAACGAAAAGAGCTTATCGACAGTATCGTTGGAGGGTCTGAAGAAACCACAACGGGTGTTATCAGGCTCAAAAGCATGGAGAAGGAAGGGATTCTTTGTTTCCCCATTGTTGCTGTGAATGATGCCCTCACAAAACACATGTTCGATAACAGGTATGGTACGGGCCAGAGCACTATTGACGGGATTCTCCGTGCTACCAATCTCCTTTTTGCCGGCGCGCAGTTTGTCCTTGCAGGGTATGGCTGGTGTGGAAAAGGTGTTGCCATGAGGGCAAAAGGCCTTGGCGCACGGGTGATTGTAGCAGAAGTGAATCCGTTACGCGCGCTGGAAGCACTCATGGATGGGTTTGATGTGATGAGAATGGAGGATGCAGCGCCTCTGGGAGATATATTTATCACCACCACTGGCGATATCCATGTATTGAGGAAGGAGCATTTCGAATTGATGAAGGACGGAGCAATTATTGGCAATTCCGGTCACTTCAACGTTGAGATCGATATTAATGCCCTCGAAAAGATGAATGTTAAAAAGAGAAGCATCAGAGGGTCTATGGACGAATATACCATGCCGAACGGAAACAAGATATACCTTCTCGGAGAGGGCAGGCTTGTAAACCTTGCCTGTGCGGAAGGCCACCCTTCAGAGGTCATGGACATGAGCTTTGCCAATCAGGCACTCTGCGCGGAGCATATGTGGAAAAACGGCAAGCATCTTGAAAAGAAGGTATATGGAGTTCCCGGTGAAATAGACAGGGACGTGGCGTTTTTGAAGCTCAGGTCAGCCGGAGTAACGATCGATGAATTGACAGAAGAACAGAAGACCTACCTCTCTTCCTGGGAGATGGGCACATGATCAAATTACTCGTTGCCGGCACCCTTGCGTACGACTCTATTGAAACACCCTTCGGCAAGGTAAAAGATGTTCTGGGGGGCTCTGCCCTCCATTTTACGAACTCTGCAAGTTTTTTTACCGATGTGGGCATGGTTGCAACCGTTGGTAAAGACTTTAAAATGGGTGAAATAGAGTTCCTCAAAGAACGAAACGTGGACATGGCCGGAATTGAGATTGATGAAGGAAAAACCTTCCGGTGGGAAGGGAAATACGGGTATGACCTGAACCAGGCGGTAACCCTTAAGACCGAACTGAACGTGATTGAGTTTTTTAAACCGAAAGTACCGGAAGATTACAGGGATGCTGATTTTGTTTTCCTTGCAAATATCGACCCCGTGCTGCAGGCCTATGTAATTGATCAGGTAAAATCTCCTAAGGCCGTGGTTCTCGATACAATGAATTTCTGGATAGAGAACAAATACAGTGAGCTTCTTGAAGTAATAAAAAGGGTTGATATCCTTGTTATCAATGAGGCGGAACTGCGGGAGATATCCAAAGAACACAGCCTTGTAAAGGGTGCAAAGAAGATAATGGCTTCCGGCCCGGCATGTGTGGTGGCAAAGCGCGGCGAATACGGTGTTTTCATGATGAACAGGGAGGAAATCTTTCTTGCCCCTGCCTATCCTTTAGAGGATGTCTTTGACCCCACAGGCGCCGGCGATACCTTTGCGGGCGGGTTCATGGGGTATATAGCAAATATGGGTGATACCTCATCAGCCACCTTAAAACAGGCGATTATCATGGGGTCTGTCATGGCTTCATTCAACGTGGAAGATTTCAGCATCAACAGGATAAGAACCCTTGATTACCAGGAGATAAGAGACCGGTACAGCGCCTTTAAGAGATGTATGCAGTTCGGAGACG
This sequence comes from uncultured Syntrophorhabdaceae bacterium, assembly GCA_964393225.1. Classification (GTDB taxonomy): domain Bacteria; phylum Desulfobacterota; class Syntrophorhabdia; order Syntrophorhabdales; family Syntrophorhabdaceae; genus MWEV01. Next base: position 7,668 of record CAYMTB010000010.1, on the reverse strand, counting down.
TAGAATTCAAGTGAATGGAAAGATACCTTGTCGTTATTGAGCCTGTTGCTGATATAAGGCGTGAGCCCATAGAAGCAGCCGGTGATTACACCTTTGATGACCTTCAGGAGACACAGGTATTATATAACGAAGCGCTTCTTAGCAGGGATGAGGTTGAAGGTTGGTATTACGTAGCAGCCGTTGAACAGAAGAAACTTACCAGTAATTGCGTCTGGCAGGGATATCCGGGGTGGATACGAAAAGCATCCGTAACCTTGACGGACAGACCTGTCAGGCATGATATCACAGTAAAAAACAGCTATGCCCTCATCCGGAAAGATCCTTCAACAGAATCGAATGTTTTGCTCGTGCTTCCCCTCGGTACAAGGCTTGTTGTTAAAGAATTGACCCATGACGAATATTATCAGGTTTTACTGGCTGATGGGCAAGCCGGCTGGATTGACCGGGGCGATGTTATTGGAAGCGGTGCAATGCCTGCCGAGAAGGTATTGAGAGAGAACATCGTTGTCACTGCGAAGCTTTTCCTCGGTGTGCCTTATCTATGGGGAGGGAGGAGCGTGATTAATGCGAATTTAGAATTTAGAATTGAAAATTTAGAATTTAATAATACAAAAAATCACCAATCACGGATTGCTGATTGTAAATTCAAAATTCAAAATTCAAAATCCAAAATTCCTGTTTCCGGCGTAGACTGTTCCGGCCTTACCAACCTTGTTTACCGTGTTAACAATATCGATATCCCGCGGGATGCACACGATCAATGGGTGGTGGCCGAAAAAATTAGCCACGATCAACTGAAGCCCGCAGACTTACTGTTTGTATCTGCCGAAGACAGAAAAGACCAGATTACCCATGTTATGCTTTATATTGGAGGAAAACATTTTATAGAGGCACCGGAAACAGAAAGCATGGTTCAGGCAAGGACTTTTAAGGAGAAATTCGGCATGGGTCTGACAGAACTGTCGAGGCAGGATTTCGTGATTAATAAAAAACAGATATATTTCGGGCGGGTTGTGCCCGCATAATGAGCAGCATTAAGAGCATCCATTTTTACGAAGTTGCAAGGCCGCTTAAAGTAACGTTCTCTACAGCCCTCGGAAAGAAAGACTTGATGAGGAGCGTCATTGTAAAGGTAAGACTGAAAAGCGGTTTTTCCGGACTTGGGGAATGCCCTACGAGTTTTTCGCTGAAGCAGGAAACCGTCCCGAAAATAAAAGAAATACTTACGGAGGCATCACGACCGCTTCTTAATACGCCGATTGCTGAATACGAAGATAAAATAAAGGAGCTCCGGAAAAAATATCATCAATATCCCATGACCGTTTCCGGCCTCGAGACGGCGCTCTTCCGGGCATACCTTGCATGCAGGCATGAATCGGAACATGACCGCTGGGGATGCACGCGTAATAGTTTAGAAACAGACATTACGATACCTTTTATCACAGACCCTATCCTCCTCGACAAATGGGTTGGACGCACGACAGCAAACGGGTTCTCCGTTTTTAAACTTAAGATAAGCGGTGACATAGAGGCAGATAAAACTTACTTATCTCGTATTTATGAAAAACTGAAAAACGTGACAGAGGGTTTTACCATCAGGCTTGACGGCAACCAGGGGTACACGGAAAAAACATTCCTTCAGATTGTCGATTTTCTTGCACAGAAAGACTATAAAGTTGAACTCTTTGAACAGCCCCTGCCAAAAACAGATTATAAGGGCCTCAGGGAAATAAAGAAGCGCTCCCCCATGCCTGTCATCCTTGATGAAACAGTATTTACAGCCCATGACCTGATGCGTGTCATTCATGAAGACCTTGGTCACGGGGTCAACATAAAAACAGCCAAAAGCGGTATTAGCGAATCCTTCAATATTTTTTCCATGGCAAAAGCACATGGCCTCAGACTCATGATCGGCTGCATGACAGAAACTATGACAGGACTGTCTGCCGGCATATATTTTGCCCTTGGAACCGGAGGGTTTGACTATATCGACTTAGATTCCGTCCATTTTCTTCACCACAAGAAACAATATGGCGATATACGCATCGAAGGGCCAAGGTACATTTTAGCTCATAGCGATATAGAGGGGTAGAGGGTTAGCTAAACCTCCAATCATCCAATCTTCTTTGCTTTTCCACATTTCTCTTGACATAGGAATGGTTTTGCTTTTTAATCTATACATAATGAACGAATTCACACCATTTTTCGGTTTTTATTTTTACTTTAGGAACTCGCACCCGGGCAATAATTTGCTTTGAAAAGAGCAAAAGCCATGGGTGCAAAAGGCCCATGGCTTTTTTAATGTGAAGGCCATGGCGTTTAATCCATGGCCTTTTTTGTTATTTAAGGAGGAAACAATGATAGTTTCAAGCAAGATGGGAAAGCTTATCCGGAACCAGGAGGGGTGGACAAGGAAGATGTTTGAAGAGGGTATGCTGATGAAAAAGACCCTGGGTGAAGATAAGGTTTATGATTTTTCGCTCGGAAACCCTGATGTAGAACCACCCCGGGCATTAAAGGCTGCCCTTATAGATATTCTTACACAAACGACACCGGGTATGCACAAGTATATGGAGAACAGTGGGTATCAAAGCGTAAGAGAAGACATTTCCGGGTATCTGAAAATGCATCACGGATTACCATTTACAAATAAGCACGTTTTTATGTCGGTGGGGTGTGCAGGAGGTATTAACATACTTTTTAAAAGCATGTTAAACAAGGGCGATGAGGTTATTGTGCCAAGCCCCTTTTTCTGGGAGTTTAAAAACTATATTGAAAATTTCGGCGGAATAATGAGGCTCGTTGATACAAAAGAGGATTTTCAACTCGACATAGGAAAGATAGAAAGTGCAATAAACGAAAAAACAAGGATTATTCTTATAAACAGCCCGAACAATCCTACAGGGGCCGTATACAGCGAAGAGAGTCTGAAGGAACTGGCGAAGCTGCTGTATAAGAAAAGAGAGGAAGGTAAAGAAATATTTATTGTAGCTGATGAAGCATATAAAAAGATTGTCTATGATGGTATTGTGCTGCCGAACATTTTTAAGATCTATGACCTTGCCATCAGTATTACGTCCCACTCGAAAGACCTTGCCCTGCCCGGCGAGAGAATAGGGTACATAGCTATATCGCCGAATATAAAGGAGATTGACCTTCTCATTTCCGGACTCATCATAGCCATAAGGGCTCTGGGATTTGTGAATGCCCCTGCGCTGTTTCAGCGGGCCGCAGGAAAGTTTCAGGAGAATTCTGTAGATGTGCTGGAATACAAAAAGAAGAGAGACATTATATACAACACACTTATTGAATCCGGCTTCGAATGCGTGAAACCCGGCGGAGCATTTTATCTGTTTCCAAAGTCTCCTATTAAGGACGATCTTGCATTCGTCAAGAGAGTGCAGAGGGAGGAGAGGATTCTTGTTGTACCGGGAAGAGGGTTTGGCAGAAGCGGTTATTTCAGGATTGCATACTGTGTGACTATGGAGAAAATAATGAATGCCCTTGATGGTTTCAGAAGAATAGGGAAGCGATATTCGTAAGGAGGCAGTAAATGGTTATATCAAAAAAGATTTCCGAATCAATGAAAAGCTCTTCCTGGATCAGGGCTATGTTTGATGAAGGGGAAAAGCTGAAAAAACAATACGGGATGGAGCATGTATGCGATTTTACCCTCGGAAACCCCATAACCGAACCCCCTAAGGAACTGAAAAAAGAGCTTATAAAGATTGTTTCCTCCGAGATGAAAGGGATGCACAGATACATGTCGAACAGCGGATATGAAGAGGTAAGAGAAGAAATAGCTCAATATCACAGCGGGAAAACCGGAATACCTTTTACAAGAGATCATATCGTTATGACGGTAGGGTCTGCCGGGGGTATAAACGTTGTGCTTAAGTCCCTTCTTGACCCTGGCGATGAGGTGATTGTTCCCTGCCCTTACTTCGTTGAATTCAGGTTTTATATAGAGAATCATGGCGGTGTAATGAGGCTTGTTGATACAAAAGAAGATTTTCAGCTTGATGTCGACAAAATCAAAAAGACAATAAACAAAAACACAAAGGTAATCATTATAAATTCGCCTCACAACCCCACCGGCGTAATATATAAAAGGGATGATCTGGAAGAGCTTGCTGCTGTACTTTTGGAACGGAAAAAGAAAGGACAGAGGATATTTGTCATTTCGGACGAGGCATATAGAAAGATTGTTTATGACAGCATAGAATTTCCCAACATGTTTCAGATTTATGAGGATACCGTGACTATTACATCCCATTCCAAAGACCTTGCGCTGCCAGGGGAGCGGATAGGGTATATTGCCATTTCACCTCTCATGAAAAACGCAAAGAATCTGATCGATGCCGCGGTATTTTCCAACAGGACGCTCGGTTTCATTAATGCACCCGCCATTATGCAGCGGCTCGTGGCAAGATTTCAGAAAAACAGTGTTGATATCCTGGATTACCAGAATAAAAGGGATGCCATATACGACATTCTTGTGGATGCCGGATACGAGGTGGTTAAACCAGGGGGAGCATTTTATATATTTCCCAAATCACCGATTCAGGATGACATAAAATTTGTGAGAAGACTTCAAAAACACCACATCCTGGCAGTTCCGGGGATCGGTTTCGGGAAACAGGGTCATTTCCGGCTTGCGTACTGTGTTGAGATGGATGTCATTGAGCGGTCAAGACCATACTTTAAGGAAGCGTTAAATATCTGATAAACGAGAGAAACGGTTCTTTGCGGGTTAAACGAACAGCTTGTCGGTGTCTATATTTTTTTCAAATATGCCGGCGAGTGATTCCCTGTCCATTCCTTCTTTTAACAACCCCTCTACATAAGGGAAAATACCGAGTATCGGCACATTCAGGTATCTTTTCAGCACTTCCGGGTTGGTCTGGGCAGCTAAACCGCCTGTCCCGTCATTATCATTGAGGATAACCCCGAGGACCTTTACGCCTTTGGACTGGAGGAAGATGTTCGTTAAGAGTGTATGGTTTATGGTCCCGAGACCCAGCCTCGAAACAATAATTGTAGGCGCTTCCCACTTTTTTATAAGGTCCGAGTAGAAAAAGTCTTTCTTAATCGGTACAAGCACCCCTCCGGCGCCTTCTATGACGACAACGTCATGTTTTTGCATGATTTTACGGTATATCCTGTCAACGATATCCATGTCAATCTGGATGTGCTCCATGTTTGCAGCCACTTCGGGGGCGAGCGGGGCTTCAAAGGTATAGGGGCTTATATCATCGAGGTCATCGTTACTTCCTGAGGCCTCTCTAAGACATATAGCGTCCCAGGGGAGCTGGTCTTTGTCCCTCTTGGACAGTCCGCTCTCAAAGGGCTTCATTACCCCCACATTCATTTTTTTTCTGAGTGATAGAAAGGCGGAAAGGCTCGATGTTACTGTAGTTTTGCCGACACCGGTGTCAGTTCCTGTTATGAATATCGTCATCATTATCGAACGAGTGATGAGAGCAGGATTGCGAACCCGATAAAAACGCAGGCGCAGATAAGCGAAAGCCCGATGTGCCCTTCCTCTGAAATCTTTTTCTCAAAATCTGTAGAAAACGTTGCACCAGTAATCTTTAGAGAGACGAGGACGATTATCATATATACGGCGGAATAAACGAACATCTCTATGACATTTCCGAGTATTTTCGACATAAAGATTCCTCAGTTTGTAAGGTAATACACAAGATTATCAAGCGCAGAGGTAAAGAAGAGGTTTCTTAATTTTACCTTTTCCGGTGCCCTGACGGGCGAAGGAGAAAAATTCAGAATACCCTTGACATTTGCCTCTACAAGCTGGTCGGCAACCTTCTGGGCCTCCTGAGGGGGTGTTGTGATGATCCCTATTTCTATATTTCTGGTCTCTACGACTTCCTTCAGCCTGTCTATGTGAAGTATCTCTACAGGTCTACCCATGCGCTCTGAAATGTGCCCAATGACCTTCGCCGGATCGATATCAAAGGCTGCTACGATATTGTAATTCTGTTTCAGAAAATCTTTATAAACAAGGAGGGCGCTTCCCATGTTGCCGATGCCGATTACTGCAATCCGCCATTCCCTGTTAATTCCGAGTATCCCTTTTATATGATATTTAAGTTCTTTTACGTTGTAACCCATCCCCCTGATGCCGAATTCGCCGAAATAGGCAAAATCTTTCCTCACCTGGGCTGCATTCACATTACACATGGAAGCGAGGAGGGCGCTGGACGCTACCCTTTCATTCTTTGATTCAAGGTCTTCGAGGCACTTCAGGTAGTTTGATAATCTTCTTATCGTAGCCTCAGGAATTTTTGGATATTTTCCCATTTTCTACACCTATTAAATTAATATTATCGTATATTTACTAATAATATTAGTAACAATAATTGATATGGATTGCAAGAGAAAAATTTCTCAAGCAGTCTTGAGCTTTTAGCAGATCATCCCTATGTTTGTGAACTATCTCATGCTTTGTATAAAAATCTCGCATTTTTTACAATATTCCGGGTATCGACGATGGGAACATTGAAAAGGGAAAAGTCGATGACGCAGTATTCGTCATGAGCTGTAGCGATGAGCAGCAGGTCATAGCCATCTGAGATTTCTACTGATTTTCTGCCGGCAAACCGGGAAAATTCACGGGTATGTCTGATAACGGGCAGACACGGGTCGTTGTAGCTCACAGATGCACCCATGTGTTCCAGTTTCTCCATCAATCGGTAGGAAGGGGATTCCCGGTCATCATCGACGTTTGCCTTGTATGCAAGACCGAGGAGGAGGATTTTTGAACCCTTGATGGGCTTGCCGAAATCATTCAGCGCGTTCATGACTTTTTTTACAACGAAATCCGGCATGGCGGTATTAATTTCTCCGGCAAGTTCAACGAAACGGGTGGAGAAATCATATTCCCGCGCCTTCCAGGTCAGATAAAACGGATCTAACGGTATGCAATGGCCTCCAAGACCAGGGCCCGGATAAAAGGCCTGGAAACCGAAGGGCTTGGTTTTAGCTGCTTCGATGCATTCCCATACATCAATCCCCATGCGGTCGAAGAGCATTTTCAGTTCGTTGACAAGGGCGATATTGACGGAACGGTAAATGTTCTCGATGAGTTTTGTTGCTTCAGCGGCACGGGTTGAGGACACAGGTACGGTCCTGTCGACGATTGTATCATAGAGTGCCTTCGCAAGGGCAAGGCATTGCGTTGTATAGCCGCCTACCACCTTCGGTGTGGTCCTGAGACTGAAGTCCTTGTTGGCAGGATCTTCACGCTCAGGAGAAAATGCAAGGTGAAAGTCTATACCGGCCTTAAGGCCTGATTTTTCGAGGATGGCACGCATGTCTTCATCCGTTGTCCCCGGATATGTAGTAGACTCCAGAATGATGAGCTGACCTTTTTGAAGATATTGGGCTATGGTATGGGTTGTGTTGAAAACATATGTCATATCCGGTTCGCGGTTTTTATTCAGAGGTGTAGGAACACAGATGAGAATGCAATCCATGCTTTTCAGCAAAGAGAAGTCATTGGTCGCTGAAAAGTAATTTTGAATTTTGAATTTTGAATTTTGAATTTGAAGAGAACGATCTTTGTTTTCTAAATGCCCTGCGTTCTGCAGGATTGAAGCTTGCTCATTTCTCATTTCTAAATTTATAATTGGACTTGTGTTAGGG
>CAYMTB010000009.1:0-33022 GCA_964393225.1 uncultured Syntrophorhabdaceae bacterium | reverse complement strand
TCATAAGCCAGGAAAAAGTGAGCGCGCTCCAGGAAAAGATGGAGCGATTGGGGATAAAGGAATCGGACATCCTTGAGCGATTCGTCCGTTCACAGGGGCATGGCGGCCAAAAGGTGAATAAGACCTCTACATGCGTGTACTTAAAGCATCTTCCTACCGGCATTGAAGTAAAATGCCAGCAGGAGCGGTCTCAATCGCTGAACCGTTTTTTTGCACGCCGTATATTGGCGGAAAAGATTGAGAACATAGTCCTTGGCGAAGAGAGCGAGAAACAGCAGCAGTTCGAGAAGATAAGGAGACAAAAAAGAAAACGCTCGAAAAGGGCAAAGGAGAAGGTCCTTCAGCTGAAGCACATACAATCTTCCAGGAAACAGGCACGCACTTATAAACCGGATTCGGAAGAATATTGATGCCTGCATGACATGAAATTGAGGAAGCTCTGCATTTTCTGTTGCAAAATGATGTATATGATGTAAAATTGCATAATGATGTAATATTAAAATCTTTCCTGAGAGGTGAAACCATGGACAGGATAATGAGGATTGATATGGGGGCCGAAGACGGCCCGAGGGTATCTGAGAGTCCCCTTGGCGAATATGCGGGGCTTGGAGGCCGGGCATTTACATCCGCACTCATTTCAAAAGAAGTTCCACCTGCCTGCCATCCATTAAGTGCAGAAAATAAGCTTGTCATTGCCCCCGGTTTACTTAGCGGTTCGGTGGGCGCCATGACAGGGAGGATCTCCATCGGATGCAAAAGTCCTCTGACAGGCGGCATCAAGGAAGCCAATGCCGGAGGGCAGCCGTCACAGGTGCTTGCAAGACTCGGGTATGCGGCGATTGTGCTGGAGGGGAAACCAAAAGGCGACGATCTCTACAAGATCTTCATCAATAAGGACGGGTTCAGGATTTCTGTCGATAACAGCTTGAAAATGCTCGGCAATTACGCTGTGGTGGAAAAGATGAAAAAAGAATATGGCGATAAGATTGCCGTCATTTCCATAGGCCAGGCCGGGGAAATGAAGCTGGGCGCAGCCTCGATTGCATGTACCGACATGGAGTTGAGGCCGACCCGTCATGCAGGACGCGGCGGTGTGGGCGCTGTGATGGGTTCGAAAGGTGTTAAGGTTATTGTACTTGACGATTCAGGTTTGCACATGCGTCCGCCGAAAGACCCTGAAAAATTTCGGGAAGCAAACAAAATTTTTGTTGCAGGACTACGAAAACACGGTGTCACAGGCGAGGCCCTGCCTGCGTACGGCACAAACGTTCTTACCAATATCCTGAATGAGGCAGGCGGGTTCCCTGCCTATAACTTTAAAGAGGGAACATTCGCTGGGGCTTCGAGGATAAGCGGAGAAACGGAGGCGGCATTAGAGACAGAGCGCGGCGGATTAGCTACTCATGGGTGCCATAGCGGGTGCGTTATCCGTTGTTCCGGAATTTACAACGATAAAAACGGGCATTATGTAACCAAACAGCCGGAGTATGAAACAGTCTGGGCCCATGGCGCACACTGCGGAATTGATGATCTTGATAAGATCGCCTTAATGGACTTCTTGGATGATGATATCGGCCTTGATACGATAGATGCTGGGGTAGCCATCGGGGTGGCTATGGACGGCGGCTTGTTAAAGTTCGGCGATGCCGACGGGGCTATCAATCTTTTAAAAGAAGTCGGCAAGGGCTCCCCTCTTGGACGTATTATCGGGAGCGGGGCGGCCGTTACGGGCAGGGTTTTTGGTGTTGAAAGGGTGCCTGTTGTAAAAGGTCAGGCAATGCCGGCTTATGACCCAAGGGCAGTGAAGGGGCTCGGTGTAACGTATGCCACAAGCACAATGGGTGCAGACCATACCGCGGGTTATGCGACGGCAACAAACATCCTGAAGGTGGGAGGATATGTTGACCCGCTGAAAGCCGAAGGGCAAATGGAGCTTTCCAGGAATCTCCAGATCGCAACCGCTGCTATTGACTCTACAGGCATGTGCCTCTTTATCGCATTTGCGATTATGGACCAGCCTGAGACCTTTCAGGCTTTAATAGATATGCTTAACGCCTTCTACGGGCTCAACTTAACGGCCGATGATGTTGTTGCCCTCGGTAAAAAAGTCCTTAAGACGGAGAGGGATTTCAACACGCGTGCAGGCTTCTCGAAAGAGCATGACAGACTGCCGGGATTCTTCACAACAGAACCTCTTCCTCCTCACAATGTTGTATTTGATGTTTCTGACGAGGAACACGATTCGGTGTTTGACTGGTAAACAGATAAGGTTGATGTAATACAAAGAAAGGGGTTCGGAAAGGAACCTCTTTCTTTTATTCATATTATGAAAAACCTCAGTTTAAGCGTACAGCCTTCAGTGGTACACAGATTTTATGAGATCCTGCAAAGCGGGTTCTCTATAAAATGCCGGACAGGCATAAATGTTCAAGCACTGCTTTGCGAACAGCTTGGGCTGGATCCCCAATATGTAAACGGAAGAATTACAACCGTTTTTCTCGATGGCAGCTGTGTTGACAACATTGAGAGGGCGATCATCAAAGATGGATCAACGCTGGCCCTCTCCTCTGCCATGCCGGGCCTTGCTGGGGCTACCCTGAGGCGGGACAGCGTGTACGCGACTCTGAGGAGTTCCATTACCTATGAGGAGAAAAGCGATATATGCAGTGACGCGGAAGCGACCATCAGAATAAAGCTGTTCAACCTCCTTATTGATGAACTTGGGCAGCTTTTCCTTCAGAGAGGCATAATGGTAAAAGCTGATAAAATTATGCATTTTTTTAAAAACCGGCCGAAAACCTTTCTGGATGGTTGCAGCAACATTGTTTTTGACGGGAAAAATGTCAATCACGGTATTTTACCTGACGGAGAAGTATTTGCCAATTCTGATTTTATATTTCTCAAAATTATAATAATAACGTAAGGTATATTGTCTGACAACAGAAAGTGAAACTAAGGTAACAATGGAAGCGTATGAGTTTTTCCGAAAAAGAAACAATCTCCGGGAAAAATAATGAAAATATATGTTACCGGCAAAGTATCACCATAAAAACTCCGCCATAAAGGATTACTGATGCCAAAGGCTATCTTCCTGGGAACAAACGGCTGGTACGATACCAGTACAGGAAACACGATCTGTATTCTTGTTGATACATCTTCCTATACCATCATCCTTGATGCAGGCAACGGTATTGCAAAACTGGACAGGTATGTCGATTTTACTAAACCTGTCTATCTGTTTTTAAGCCACTTTCATCTCGATCATATTATCGGTCTCCACACTATCTGCAAATATACCTTTACCCGGGGGCTATCAATATGCGGCCAGGAAGGTGTCGCTTCAATATTAGAAAAAATACTTGATGCCCCGTTTACAGTACCTGCAAAGGATTTTCAGTTCACTACACGATTTGTTGAACTTCCCTCACAGAAAGATCAGCTTCCCTTTTCAGTTGTAAACCTTCCTCTCCTTCATGCATCATTGACAATGGGGTACAGATTTGAGGTCGATGATAAGATTATAACCTTCTGCGGTGATACAGGATACTGCACTAATGCAGTGAAGCTTGGAGACAATGCTGATCTCCTTATCACCGAATGTGCCTTTAAGCCTGGACAGGAGAATATCAACTGGCCGCACCTGAACCCTGAAACAGCCGCAAGGATAGCAAAAGAATCCAGGGCAAAGAGATTAGCACTTGTTCACTTCGATGCAGAGATGTACAAAACCATTCAAGAAAGAAAAAATGCTGAAAACGTTGCACGGAATATCTTTCCTGATACCATTGCCACAGTAGATGATATGATTATTGAGATATAATAAAGGGAGGATAGGGAGCGTATGAACCGCAGGTCATCGACAGCTTTGTCGAATTTAGCAGGCAACAGACGACAGCTTTGTCGAATAGAAGGTTTTTCTTCATATGGTATATACTATTTTCTCAACGATTTAAAATACTTCCAAAATCTCTTTTTCCGGTATACTTATTGCATAAGTTTATGTTTTGAATATCGTTTTATATAGAAGAAATCAATGGATCGATTTACACTATGGAACCGGAATGCAATACCCGGGTATATGGTGATGAGGCAGATAACTGCAATAATCAGGAGTCATGGATAAGCATACAACAATCTCTGGAGGACATGCATACTATGGATAAACATGAAACTGAAAAAAACGACATTCCTGAAAGGGTTCATTTTGCTGCATTGTTCAGACGCTGGTGGATTCTGCTGGCAGCGGTTTGTGTTATTATCATCGGGATATATGTGTTTTTAATAAAGCCGATAGTGCAATCAGGCACTGCCAGGAAAGGAGCGAACACCCAGACACGCACCGTGCCGGTTACGGCAATACCTGCGAAAAAAGGAGATATCGGCGTGTACGTGAATGGTCTGGGCACCGTCACGCCTGTCTACACAGTAACAGTCAGGACCCGTGTTGACGGACAGCTCATGGATGTCTATTATCGAGAAGGCCAAAGTGTCAACAAGGGAGACCTGTTGGCGCTTATTGATCCCAGACCCTTCGAAGTTCAGTTGACACAGGCTGAGGGACAGTTGGCACGTGATCAGGCAATCCTTACCAATGCCCGGATTGACCTTGACCGCTATCGGGTACTCTGGCAGCAGGATTCAATCTCAAAACAACAGTTCGATACCCAGGAGGCACTGGTCAAGCAATATGAAGGTGCTGTAAAAGTCGACCAGGGGCTGATTGACAGCGCTAAGCTTCAGTTGGTCTATTGCCGGATTTCCTCACCGATTGCAGGACGCATCGGACTTCGTCTTGTGGACCCGGGCAACATGGTCCGCACGAGCGATACGAACGGCCTCATCGTGATTACTCAGCTTCAGCCAATGACCGTTGTGTTCCCCATCCCTGAAGACAATCTTCCGCAGGTACATCGCCGGTTCAAAACGGGTGCGCAATTGCCGGTAGAGGCCTTTGACCGTGAACAAAAAGAAAGGCTCGCCACAGGCTCCCTGCTGACCATTGATAACCAGATCGATACAAGCACGGGGACCGTTAAGCTTAAGGCAACCTTCCCGAACAAGCTTAATGAGCTGTTTCCGAATCAGTTTGTTAATGCCCGGCTGCTTGTCGATGTCAGGCGGGGTGCTACTATTATACCTTCATCCTCCATACAGCGTGGTCCACAGGGCACCTTCGTTTACGTGGTGAAGGAAGACCGGACGGTCACAGTGCGTCCGGTGAGTATCGGTGAGGTCCAGGGCGCCGAAGCCTCGATCCAGACTGGGGTTTCTCCGGGCGAATCGGTCGTGACAGATGGCGCAGACAGACTCAGGGAAGGGGCAAAGGTAGAACTAAAGAGCGGGAGTGCAGAAATTCCCAAAAAGGACCGCTGATGAACCTTTCCCGTCTTTTTATAACCCGGCCCGTCGCAACAACGCTGCTGATGGTTGCCATCTTTCTGAGCGGTGCTGTGGCATACAGACAGTTGTCAGTATCTGCGCTGCCCCAGGTGGATTATCCGACCATCCAGGTAAGGACCTTCTATCCCGGCGGAAGTCCTGACGTCATGGCTTCATCCGTAACGGCCCCGTTGGAGCGTCAGTTCGGTCAAATGCCCGGCCTGACCCAGATGACCTCGACAAGTTCAAGCGGCAGCTCGATTATTACACTCCAGTTCACTTTGGACTTAAGCCTTGACGTAGCGGAGCAGCAGGTCCAGGCAGCCATAAACGCCTCCTTCACCTATCTGCCGCGGGATCTTCCGATTCCACCTGTATACAGCAAGGTAAACCCTGCTGATGCCCCGATCCTCACCCTTGGCCTGACATCTGAAACTATGCCTCTCACACAGGTGGAAGACCTTGCGGATACCCGTTTTGCGCAAAAGATCTCTCAGCTCCCCGGGGTAGGCCTGGTGAGCATCAGCGGCGGGCAAAGGCCTGCCGTGCGGGTCCACGCCAACCCGGTGGCGCTGGCAGCCTACGGACTGACTCTGGAAGACCTGAGAGCCGCCATTGCTGCTGCCAATGTCAACCAGGCAAAGGGGAGCTTTGACGGTCCCCGCTTGTCCTACATTATCGGCGCCAACGATCAGCTTTTCTCAAGCAAAGAATATCGGTCTCTGATCATTGCCTATCGTAATGGTGCGCCTGTAAAATTGTCTGACGTGGCCGAGGCCGTTGATGATGCCGAAAACATAAAACAGGCGGCCTGGATGAATAGCTCCCCCGCGGTTATTGTCAATATTCAGAGGCAACCGGGCGCAAACGTTATAGAGGTCGTTGACCGGATCAAAAAAGTGCTCCCGCAGCTCCAGGGCACTCTGCCTCCGGCTGTAAAGGTTTCCGTGTTAACCGACCGTACCTCCACAATCCGGGCATCGGTCCATGATGTCCAGTTCGAAATGATGCTTGCCGTAGCGCTTGTTGTTCTTGTCATGTTTCTCTTTCTGCGCAACGTGGCGGCAACGATCATTCCCAGTGTGGCCGTACCCCTGTCTCTTGTGGGAAGCTTCGGCGTCATGTATCTGCTTGGATTCAGTCTGAATAACCTCTCTTTGATGGCGCTCACCATTTCCACAGGTTTTGTAGTGGATGACGCCATCGTCATGATCGAGAATGTGGCCAGATATATTGAGGCAGGAGATCCTCCGCTCCAGGCGGCCCTGAAGGGTTCCAAACAGATAGGTTTTACCATCCTGTCCCTCACCGTGTCCCTCATCGCCGTGCTCATCCCGCTGCTGTTTATGGGGGATGTGGTAGGACGTCTATTCAGGGAGTTTGCCATTACCCTCGGCATTACCATAGTCATTTCCGCTGTCGTATCGCTCACGCTCACGCCTATGATGTGTGCAAAACTGCTAAAGCACGAACCCGAAGCTCAGCAGGGAAGGTTTTACTGCTCGTCACAAAAGGTCTTCGACCAGGTAATCGAATTCTATGGAAGAACATTAAAATGGGTGCTGAATCATCAAGTACCGACTCTCTGGGTAGCTGCGGGTACGCTGATCTTTACGGTTCTGTTGTTTTATTACGTACCCAAAGGTTTCTTCCCTGTCCAGGACACCGGGGTTATTCAGGGAATATCGGAAGCGCCCCAGTCTGTCTCATTCGCGGCTATGGCCGACCGTCAGCAGGCCCTTGCCCGGGTGATCCTTAAGGACCCTGCAGTTGAAAGCCTCTCGTCTTTCATTGGTGTAGACGGAACAAACGTTACGCTCAATAGCGGACGAATCCTCATCAACCTTAAGCCCCTCGCAAAAAGGAGGGTAGATGCAGGCGAGGTAATCCGGCGCCTCCAGCCGGAACTGGCTAAGGTCGAAGGGATTACGCTGTTCATGCAGCCGGTACAGGATCTTACTGTCGACGCACGGGTGGCACGCACCCAGTATCAGTATACCCTTGAAGACCCTGACCTCGATGAGCTGAACACATTAGCCCCAAAACTCGTCGACGCGCTTCGTGCCCATCCCGAACTTCGCGATGTGAGCAGTGACCAGCAGGACAAAGGACTGCAGCTCGCTATTGAATTCGACCGCAGCACCGCCTCACGGCTGGGCATTACGCCGCAGATGATCGATGATGCTCTCTACGATGCATTCGGTCAGCGGCAGGTCTCCACCATCTTTACGCAGTTAAACCAGTACCGTGTTGTCCTCGCTGTTAAACCCGACTTTCAAAAAGGTCCGGAGGCGCTGCAATCCATCTATCTCCGCGGCATAAACGGAGGACAGGTACCTCTCGGGGCCATTACCAAAATCTCGGAGACCACGGGACCGCTCGTTATCAGCCGCCAGGGTCAGTTTCCCGCTGCAACGATCTCCTTCAATCTGGCGCCCGGCGCGGCCCTTGGAGATGCTGTAACAGCCATCGAATCCGCCGAAAAAAAGATGGATTTTCCGGCCAGCATCAGGGGCAGCTTCCAGGGGACCGCCCAGGCGTTCAGGGTCTCCCTTGAAAATGAACCGCTTTTAATCCTCGCGGCTCTTATCACGGTCTACATTGTCCTCGGGATACTTTATGAGAGCTACATCCACCCCATTACCATCCTGTCTACACTTCCCTCCGCGGGCGTAGGGGCAATTCTCGCACTCATGGTCTGCCGCTCCGAGTTCAGTGTCATTGCCCTGATCGGTATCATCCTGCTCATCGGCATTGTAAAGAAGAACGGAATCATGATGGTAGACTTTGCTCTGGATGCTGAACGCAAGGAGGGAATGGACCCCCGGGATGCTATTTATCAAGCTTCACTCCTAAGGTTTCGTCCCATCATGATGACCACCATGGCAGCGCTCCTCGGCGCCCTCCCATTGGCCCTCGGAACTGGCGTAGGGTCTGAGCTTCGCCGGCCTCTGGGCATAACTATTGTCGGCGGGTTGATCATCAGTCAGATACTGACCCTCTACACAACGCCCGTCATCTATCTCGCCTTTGACCGTATGGCAAAGCGGGTAAGGCTGCGGAGGTCCAAAAGAATAGGCAGCGAAGTGGAAGGTACAAAAAGCCAATGAACTTCTCGTCAATTTTTATCCATAGACCTGTCGCAACCACTCTCATTACCATTGGTATAGTGCTATCCGGTGTAATTGCCTTTCAGATGCTGCCCGTTGCCCCGCTGCCCCAGGTGGATTTTCCAACCATCCAGGTCTCGGCGTCATTGCCTGGGGCAGACCCCGAGACTATGGCAACATCCGTTGCCGCGCCCCTTGAGCGGCAGTTCGGGCGCATAGCAGGCGTAACCGAAATGACATCCACCAGTTTCCGCGGTACAACAAACATCACTATGCAGTTTGACCTGAACCGCAACATCGACGGTGCTGCCCGTGACGTACAGGCAGCGATCAACGCAGCCCGGGGGTTTCTGCCGCCGAACCTTCCCAATAATCCCACATACCGCAAAGTAAACCCTGCCGATGCGCCTATCCTTATCGTTGCCCTGCAATCCGATGAGATCAGTAAACCTCAGCTGTATGATGCAGCTTCGAGTATCATGCAGCAAAAGCTATCCCAAGTTAAAGGTGTAGGCCAGGTGTTAGTCGGGGGCAGTTCGCTCCCGGCGGTCCGTGTGGAGATGAATCCCCTGGCTCTGAACAAGTACGGAATAAGCTTGGCCGATGTGCGGGGCATACTGGCCTCCACGAATGTCAATAAGCCGAAAGGGCAGGTATCGGATGATACAAGGACATGGGAGATCCAGGCCAATGACCAGCTTCGAAAAGCCGTTCAGTACAGGGAAGTAGTCGTTGCCTACAGGTCCGGTGCAGCAGTAAGACTGTTGGATGTGGCCACCGTGGAGGATTCGGTGGAGGATGTGAATACCGCGGGACTCGTAAACGATAAACCGGCTGTTATGGTGATGATTTTCCGTCAGCCGGGGGCAAACATCATCGAAACGGTGGACCGCGTTCGCGATCTCCTTCCTCAACTGGCAGGCGCATTGCCGGGAAGCGTCAAGGTGTCTGTTGTCCAGGACCGCACGCCGCCAATACGGGGTTCTCTGAAGGATGTTGAAAAGGCACTCCTCGTTTCTGCTGCCCTCGTAATTCTCGTGGTCTTCGGCTTTCTAAGGCACATCCGCTCTACCGTCATCCCTGCCGTTGCAGTTGGGACTTCGCTTATTGGCACATTCGGAATCATGTATCTCTGTGACTACAATCTCGATAACCTCTCCCTCATGGCCCTCACTATCGCTACAGGATTCGTGGTAGACGATGCTATTGTTGTACTCGAAAATATCACCCGGTATATGGAAAAGGGTATGCCCCCCATGGAAGCCGCATTGCGGGGATCAAAGGAGATTGCATTTACGGTCCTTTCCATGAGTATCTCCCTCGTTGCCGTTTTCATCCCCATCCTCCTTATGGGCGGCATGGTCGGTCGGCTATTCCGCGAATTTGCTGTAACACTTTCCGCTGCGATCATGGTCTCCCTCGTGGTCTCGCTCACCACAACGCCTATGATGTGTGCCATGCTTCTGAGACCCGAAAAAACCTATGCCCACCACTGGCTCTATAAAATGAGTGAAAGGGCCTTTAACCGGATGCGCGATTGTTACGATGTGACACTCAGGTGGGCGCTGCGTCACTCACGCTTTATGCTTGGCGTAACAGTGGCCACGTTCATAATCAATATCTGCCTTTTCTTTATTGTTCCAAAGGGGTTTTTTCCGGAAACGGATACCGGACGCATTCGCGGCGCCATCCAGGCAGAACAGGATATATCCTTTCAGGCCATGAAGACGAAACTGGAGACTGCAGCGGGCATCATTAAAGATGACCCTGATGTGGAGTACGTGGTTGGCTATACCGGCGGTGGAAGAGGCGGCAGCGCCGCCAACACCGCAAACTTGTTTATTACCCTGAAGCCCTTTGAACAGCGGAAAAGCAGCCTGAGTGAGATCATGTCAAGACTCCGGAAGAAACTCGCGGGGCTGCCGGGGGCGCCCACCTATCTTCAACCCGTACAGGATCTGCGTGTCGGAGGAAGAGGGGGCACCGCCCTCTACCAGTATACGCTCCAGGCCGGCGAAATCTCGGAACTCAATGCATGGGGGCCCCGCATCCTTCAGAAAATGCGTACGCTGCCGGAATTGGTTGACGTGAGCAGCGACCAGCAGGTGAAAGGACGGCAGGTCACGCTCGTAATTGACCGGGATACGGCCTCACGCCTTGGGATTACCGCCGCAATGATAGATAATACCCTTTATGATGCCTTCGGTCAGCGCCAGGTATCCATCATCTATACACTTTTAAACCAATACCGCGTTGTAATGGTTGTTGAACCCCGTTTCTGGCAAAGCCCGGATACGCTTAAGGAGATTTACATTAAATCCACAAAGGGGGCAATGGTGCCACTCAGCGCCTTTACAAAGCTTGAACTGACTGCCACTTCTCTTGCCGTACCTCACCAGGGCCAGTTCCCTTCGGTCACAATCTCCTTCAATCTGGCGCCGAAGGTGCCCCTTGGGAATGCAGTGGCATCGATTGAGCAAGCCGAACGTGAAATGGGATTTCCCTCCGGTATCCGGAGCAGTTTCTCTGGCACGGCCCAGGCGTTCAAGGACTCGGTTGCCAATCAACCGCTCCTGATCCTCGCGGCCCTCGTAACAGTCTACATCGTCCTCGGCATGCTCTATGAAAGCTATATCCACCCCATAACAATTCTGTCCACCCTGCCTTCTGCAGGAGTTGGGGCATTGTTGGCGCTCCTCATCTGCCGTACGGAACTGAGCCTCATTGCCCTCATCGGTCTCTTTCTGCTCATCGGTCTTGTAAAGAAAAACGGCATCATGATGGTCGACTTTGCCCTGGAAGCAGAGCGTAAGGAGGGAAAGGGGCCTGAGGATGCGATTTACGAGGCCTGTTTATTGCGGTTCCGTCCCATTATGATGACTACCATGGCGGCGCTTCTCGGCGCTCTCCCTCTGGCCCTCGGAACAGGTGTGGGATCGGAACTTCGGCGGCCGCTGGGGATCACCATCGTCGGCGGACTCGCAATCAGCCAGATGCTCACACTCTATACAACGCCGGTAATGTATCTTTATCTTGACCGGTTCAGACTATGGTGCAAAGGCAGACGTGGATGGTGTATGAAGCAGATGAACCATGATACAACGCCGGACCTTCATGGTCTGTGATGAATTGAGGTGACTGAAATGTTTAACTGGATAGCAGCATTAATCAAACGAACAATGGGCAGATGCAAAAAAGGCATCAAACCGGGACAGTCCTCGCTTTCCTCGATAATATTATGCCGGATGCGGACAGGGGTATACAGGTTTGTCACCCTGCTGATGGTTACAGGGATTCCCATGCTACTGACAGCCTGTATGATGGGCCCCGATTATGTTAAGCCCACAGTAACAATTCCCGAAACCTACAAGGAGATGGACGGCTGGAAGCTTGCACAGCCGAAGGATGAAGTTATCCGGGGTCCCTGGTGGGAAGTATTTGATGATCATCAACTGAACGAACTCGAAGGACAGGTCGACATTGCCAATCAGAACATTGCAATTGCCGAAGCGCAGTTCAGACAAGCGAGCGCCCTGGTTCTGGCAGCCCGGGCAGCCTATTTCCCTCTGGCCACTGCAGGAGCCTCCGCTAACCGGGCTAGCGGGTCCTCAAGCCTTGGGAGGGAGGGGCTTGCGACCCCGACGAATGTCACCACGACATATCTGCTGGCCGGCAACGTGTCCTGGGAGGCGGATATATGGGGCCGCATCCGCCGCACGGTTGAGTCCAGCCGGGCCAGTGCGCAGGCGAGCGCTGCAGACTTGGAATCAGTGCGTCTCAGCGTCAGGGCCGCCCTTGCAGAAAACTACTTCCTGCTCCGTACTCTGGATCGCCAGAAGCAGCTTTTTGATGCAACAGTGGAAGCCTACCGCAGATCCCTGGAGTTGACAACCAATCAGTATTCAAGCGGAGTAGCCTCAAGGGCCGATGTACTCCAGGCAGAGACACAGCTTAAATCCGTTCAGGCCCAGGCAATCGATGTAGGAGTCTTGCGTGCCCAGTATGAACACGCTATTGCGGTGCTTGTGGGAAAGCCGCCGGCACAGTTCTCGCTGCCTGCGGCACCTCTTCAAGCAGCACCGCCCGCTGCACCCGCAGGCATCCCTTCAGAACTCCTTGAACGCAGGCCCGATATTGCCGCTGCTGAACGGCGCATGGCGGCAGCAAACGCACAGATCGGGGTAGCTAAGGCGGCTTATTTTCCTGCTGTGACCTTGGGTGCAGCAGGAGGATACGAGAGTATTGACGTATCAAACTGGCTCACCTGGCCGAGCAGCTTCTGGGCTGTCGGTCCTGCCATCTCTCAGATCGTTTTTGACGGCGGGTTGCGGCGGGCGATGACGGACCAGGCACGGGCAGCCTACGATGCGGCTGTGGCCTCCTATCGTCAAACCGTGCTTATCAGTTTTAAAGAGGTAGAGGACAATGCGGCGGCGCTTAGAATACTCGAAGAAGAGTCCCGGGCACAAGATGAAGCGGTGAATGCGGCACGGAAGTCGCTGGAATTTTCCCTCAATCAGTATAAACAGGGGGCGGTGAGTTACCTCAACGTAATAACGGCACAAGCGGCGGCCTTAAACAACGAACGGGCGGCAGTAAGTATCCTGGGACGCAGGATGACCGCCAGCGTTCTTCTCATTAAAGCCCTCGGAGGCGGCTGGGAAAGGATACAGCATTAGAGATCCTTATCCCGGCCCGTTAATGAGTATCCGCAAATGAAGATAGCAATTGTCTTTCATAAAAACCCTTTTGCACAACCGGCAAGTATTGACCTGATTCGTTTGAGAGCCATATCATCGGGTTTGATTGGTAAGGACGTAGAGGTTGAGATAATTGCCCCCGTTGAAAAAGAAGGATTAATTAATGGGGTTGTGCCAGTATGCAATTTAAGCTCCATGAAATCAGGTCGTTATGACCTCGTGAAAACCTGCTATCATTTTTCTATTGATCTGATTGCCGGTTATGAAGGGCCGGTAGTCTCCAGGATTGTACGGGTCGTAGACGGCCTGTTGCCTGAACGGGATGAGCCAATGAGGGGACAACTCCTTAGATGTCAGACCCTTATCAGGGAACGGGCATCCTGTGTTATCGTGAATAATGCCGAAAATAGAGAGAGGTGGCATGCCCTGTATGGCCCTGCCCCTCCTGTCGTATGTGTCCCTACCGGGTGCCCTTCTATGATCCCGCTGCCGGAAAAAAACCCTTTCTGTCCTCATGAAAAGGTCATCCTCTTTCTCGGGAGCCTTGCGGCGCCGCGCATGATTCCTGTAATCAACGAAATCTCCCGGCGTTTCGAGGGAGTGGCAAGGATTCACTTCATCGGCTCAGACAAGTCATACCTATACTCCAGAAAGGAACAGCATGCGCTCAGTCCTCTGGTGGTGCAGCACGGATCATTATCTGAAGACGAGATCTGGGATTATGTCTTTCATGCCAGCATGGGACTTGCCATCGCCACAGGCCCCTATCTTTTCGACAATGATATGTCTAAAATATTCAGTTATCTTAGGGGCGGCCTCCCGGTGCTCTCCGAAGAACCCATTGTTAATAATACACTCGTTCGTGAGACCGGCCTCGGTTTGACCTTTAAATACGATGACATGGAAGATCTGACAGAAAAGGCTTGGTCGTTACTCCAAAGCCCGCCGTCAGACAAAAGGGAAGCAGCAATGGCCTTTATGGCACATAAACACTCATGGGAACAGAGGGTAGATACATATGTGAAACTGTTCCATGCATTGGCAGAAAAGATGCCTGTCCCCGATGAACTGCTTCTGTGAAGCCTCGGCTATCGAAGGGACACCAGCAAGCAGGTACCCCGACACCTTCCTGACGACATATTCGGGATAGATTACTGTCCATGAGGTTTATTTTTCTCCCCGGCCAGCCTGACGGCAAATTGTCTGCAGAGATTTATCCCGATTTGCGGATGAAGGTTAATAATCTCATAAAAGGCGTGGCGTTTGAAAACAAGGGCTTCCAGGAAATCGGATGCAACCGTATAGGTTTCACGTGCAGGGAGATGACTGAAAAGATAGAGTTCGCCCAAAACACCTCCGTCCGTCACAATGCCCGTAAGCTGCTGCCTGTCGGTCCCGTAATGAGTAAAAACATTCACCTGGCCATCGGTGATAATATACAGCAATAAAACTTCCTTTTCTTCACCGATAAGGATATCCCCTGCTTTATAGAATTTCTGTGCTGCGATGGAGGCAATGGCATTATATCCCTTGATGGTAATACCCTCAAAAAGGGCTTCCTTTTTTAAAATGTCCATATCGTATACAATTTCCGGCATCTTTGTGTCTCCTTTCATACATCTTTGTACTGCATAGGCAGCAGACTGCCTCACCCCTTCGTCTCGATCATTGAGGAGTCGTTCTGCCACAGGGTACAAACCCATACGGGGTTCATGTTCACCTACGGCATAGGCCACAAGCATCCTTGTAACAGGTTCATCGCTCCCCGCCAATCCGGAAAAGATACAGGCCATATCGTTTGACTGCAGGAGGGGCAGGATCTCCCTCCCCCGCTTTATCTTCTCGGCAAACGGGATCTCGTCGATGAAGGGAATTAGATACCTTGCCGTTTCCCTGTCGACGGATGCCTCCACCATTTCCACGGCAGCAGAAACATTGCCGGTGCGGAGAGATTCATACATCAATCTCATATCGTCATACCGTATCCAGAGGGCATAGAAGACAGCGCCCATAATCTCTTCATTCTGTTCGTGAAGGTGAGTCATCAGCATGTCATAGCTGTGGGAGCCGGGATGACGGGAAAGGGCTTCTGCTGCAATCAGATTGTTGTATGCTGCTATCAATGCCTTGAACATAAAAGGTATGGTATCAAAATCCTTCACATCCGAATATCTTACGGCCTCAAGGATGCCGAGCTGAATCCGTATCGGACTGTCCAGTAAAGCCGTTTCGAGAAAAGGTCTTGCATCTTCGCCATAGGCGGCAATGGATTCGATGGCCCTTTCCCTGACGATCTCCTTGTCGCCAAGACTTCGGACCAAACCGTTGATGGCACGCGGATCACGATGGCCTCCGAAAAATATCACTGCCTGAGCCCGTGCAAGACTGTCTTTACTGTGTAATTGCTTCAGTGCCGTATCTGGCGTCATATCTCCCTGGTGCGCCGTTTCCCCTCTTAGCCCTTCCTGCCGGCCGGCTGCAATACTGCCGGCCCGGAAAACCATAGGAGTTACATCCTGCTCCATGGCAATCTCTGATTTGATACGGTCGAAATCGATACCTCCATCCATAAGCACCTGTTTAAGCCCTTCTTTATATCGTCTTTTGAAGAGAACGGTCTCGTAAATCCAATACAGGGCAATTACGGCTGCAACAGGGGCTAACCCTTTTGCGCTTACCACAGGCTTAAGTACAACCATGATGAGGGCGCCTATAATAACGGCTGCCTTTATTACGGTTCCCCTTACAAATAAACGGCTCCATACTGCGACGGCCTCAGGCACCACATTAAAAAGGACTTTATTAGCCGGTCCGGCAATGGCCCTCTGGATAAATATGGTGGAAAACTGGCCGTATGCTGCCGTAAATATATTGAAATAAGGTATTAGTGCCATAAAGGTAAAGGCAAAATTTAACGGTTGAATCATCGATGCGTTAGGCAGCCCCATTCTTGTATAGGCACGCCCCACTATGAAAAGGAGGAAAAAGCTTATCACCGTTGTGCCCCCCCTGAATACACTGAGGAAGGTCAGCAGGGAATGTTCCGATGCAAAGCCGTGCTGGGCAATAACACTGAACTGATAGGTAAAAACCGGCAGCAGGATATTCGGAATAAGGCCTGATATAATCAGATAACGTATAATGGGGTACTGTCTCATGATAGAGAGAATTTCATCCGGTCTTTTACCTAACCTCTCTCCTTCTGTTTTCTCGGGGACAAGAAAACCAAGCATCCTTCCGGCCGATAAGGCTATTGCCGAGGCGACAATAAAGTAGCCTGCCGATGTGATGATAAGGAGAGGTTCATATCCGGCATAAGCAGCAAGAGGCACCGTTACAAAACTCCCCGCTGCAGTCCCCAGCACCTGCCCCGCCATAATGAGGGGAAAAATCCGTTTTCCCTGACGGGCATCAAAGAGGTCGCATGCCATGTTCCAGAGATAGACCAGAAAAAATGAGTCCTGGAGGTTCAGGATTTGAAAGAGTACCGGATAGGCGATTAAGCTCCCCCCCTGAATCATAAAAAAGAGGATTGTTATTGCAAGGGCACATAAAATAAGAAAACCGCTCAGGAGTCTATGATCGGGGAACCTTACATTGAGTCGCTTCATAAACCAGAAAACAACGATAGTTGCAACACCGTTGATGAGCAGCATGAGCGGGATTGAGCCGGCGCCATAGCGTTTGAGAAATGTGGTATCCACATAGCTTCGGAATATGGCCATGATAAAGAAGATGCCGAAAAAGATGGTGCCTATCCAGAGGAATTTCCCAATTTCCTGATCGTATATGCTAAGCGTTTTTTCAAGAAAACGTTTCATGGCGTATAGTTATCGTTTGACATATGTACATCTCTTTTATAGACTGCATCAAAAGGAGCTATTTTGTCAAACCGTATTCACCGCATCCTCATTTACACACATAACTCTATAGGCCTTGGCCACACCTTCAGGGTGCTGGCACTTATTACAGGCATAAAAAAATGGCGGCCTGACATTGATTTTCTTGTTGTATCGGGTACATCTGTACCTCATATTCTTTTAAGACAAGGCATTGAAGTTATCAAACTCCCGAGTGTAAAAAAGGTGATAACAGGAGAAGGCAGCTCTTTAGCACCCCGATACCTCCATGAAACAAATCTCAACGACATCCTCGAATTCCGGACGAGAGCCATTGCCGATGTCTTTGATTTTTTCAAGCCTGATGTATTGATGATTGAGCACTATATCGACGGGTTATCGGGTGAAATCATCCCCCTTCTAAACAGAAAAAAGTCCTCCAAAGGGGCAACCGACGAATTTCTCCTGGTTAACATATCGCGGGGCATTTTGGGTGAGACCCCTGGATCGCATGAAGGCCGATTCCGGCATCCACTGGCCGAGCGTGTATCATTGTATGATTTTATCTATGTCTTCGATGACAAAACCACCATAGATGTAAACAGGGAGTTCCTCGGCAATGATCCTCTCGTAGAAACTAAAATCAGGTATATGGGTAGAATAACTGATATATATCTTGATGAATTGCCTGATCCGCAGGAGGTTCTCAAGCGATTCCGTCTGCCGGACAAACCCATCATTCTCATGAACCTCTCCCGCCACGGCGATGTAGGCGCTTTGAGCCGGTGTCTCATGTCCGCATTTCATCGCACAGGGCTGAGCAGACTCAGTCAGATCATCATAATCATAGATCCGTACCTTGACCAGAACATATTTAAACGTTTACAGAATGACCCCCTGTTTGAGAATGTCCGGTTCCTGCCATTTTTTTACCCACTTGCAGACCTCATCCATGCATCAAAACTGGTCGTATGTCGTGCAGGCTACAATATTATCAATGAGATCCTCCTGACCGATTCGAAAGCCCTCGTTATACCGGAACATCATCCCAGCGGCGAGCAAGAGCGCCGTGCGCGTCTCATCCCCTGTGATAACGTCATTGTGATGGCTGAAGAGGAGATGCTTACATCTCAGCCTGACCGTATACTTTTGGACCTTCTCAACCGGAACACGGTCCCCCTTCATTTCAGCTTTGATAAATACCGAATTGGCAAAGGCATTATTGACGACTTGGAAAGCTGGTCAAGTATGCGTCCGCTCTGATTGTTCCATTCTACTGCGCATTGCACTGTTTTTTTGTACTACCGTTTCCTCAATACGGGATGATAGTTTTCTGAAACGCTCATGGGACAAATTGACACAGAAGCAGTTTTCAGGGCTCTGGTGGCAGTAGAGGGACGGGTCATAATCGGGGGCGATCATGCCTTTGCCCCGACAAAGCTCGAAAGCCTCCGTACCGGGATAAGGGGTAAATATACTGTATATGATCTTTTCACATTCAATTTCTTCGATGACCTTCGCAGTATCTTTGAGGGACGCCTCTGTCTCCTGAGGGAATCCGGCCATAAAAAAGGTTTGCAGGTTTATGCCGTGGTTCCTGATGATATTGCATGCTGCAAGCGCCTCCTCGATGGTAAAGCCTTTTCTAACTTCTTTCAGGATTTCGTCATTCCCCGACTCAATACCGACCTGGATCATGAAACACCCCGCTTCTTTCATAATGGATATATTCTTGTCATTCACGAGCCGAACATGGATTTCACAACTCCAGCTGATCCCTGGACATGAAGACTTGATAGCCTGGCAAAGGGCCTGGAGGTATGGCGTTGTAACCCCGAAGGTGTCATCAACAAAATGGATGTCATTGATGCCGATGCTTTGCAGATTCAGTATCTCTTCAACCACATTGTGGGGCGAACGGAACCGTACGCCTCTCCCCCATACGTTTCTGGACCCGCAGAAAAGGCAACGGTAAGGACATCCCCGCGTAGCAAAAACATTGCTGAAAGCTGACAACGGATATATTTCATAATCTTTTAAGACGTAAGGAGCATATTGATAGGGAAATGGAAGTGCGTCGAGGTTTTTTACGGGCCTTCCCGGCAAGGTTGCCATAAGATCTTCCCCCTTTCTGTATACAATCCCCCTGATACGATCAGGGCTCTTATGCCTTTCAAGGGCATCCAGCAACGCAACGATCGTCACTTCTCCTTCACCGGCAACAAACATATCAATATCCCGGCAAAAAACCTCGCCGCCCGCTTCTGTCCTGTTGACCTGACCCCCTTTAATGCCTGTCGTGTCAAATGTCTTTGAAAATACGGCAGAAGGGTGAGAACCACCGACAATAACAACGATCTCGGGATTGATCGTTTTTGCGATACCTGCGACCCGGAGGACAGACGCAAAGGTGGATGATTTTGCTGAGATGCCCACAACTGCCGGTGCATATCCGGAGATGACATCCCGAATCCCCTGCCATATCCGGTGCGATATATCACAGAGAGTCCTGCGGTAGCGCGCAAAGCCCGCACCTTTAAAATACGTCACTTCAAAAGGATCACTGGCTGTTATAAAATCAGCGTTATAGGTCATGATATCCCAATCCACCCCTGCTTTTACGGATGACGCAAGATACCCGAGAGAAAGGGGGTACCTGACCAGCCCGTAGGTCTCTTTAAAAAGCCGGTAAAAGGGGGGTTCGATGAGAAGTATTTTATGGTTTTTCAACTATCAGCCCCCGGCCGGTACTTCCGTCGGCGCTTATCCAATCCACTCCTTTAGCGTTGCAGCTATTCAATATATATATCGTTTCATGTGACTGCTGGACATTCAAGATGCACAGCGGGTCTATCTCAAGCCACAGCTTCAGGAAGACACGATTTATCCCCGCGTGGCCTACAACAATGGCTACATCATAACCCTTCATCATTTTTATCTTCCGAACGACTTCGGCCGTCCGGGGTTCTCCGTCGGCATAGCTCTCACCCTCAGGAGGGGACACCGTCCATGCTGCACGGATAAAGGGCCGATCCGACGCTACTACGTTCCTGAGCTGCCCTTCCCATTGTCCGCAGGAAAGCTCGGCTATTCCTGCCATCACCTCTATCTGCCATCCGGTTTTGCCGGCATATATCCGTGCACTCTCCAGTGCACGGCCAAGGGGAGACGATATGATCAGGCCTTTCCCGACAGTCTCTTTTACTATGTCTGCCAAATTCGCAGTGGTTTTAATGCCCTTATCCGTCAAGGGATAGTCTTCCTGCCCGAGGATAAGCCCCTGACTGTTCCCCAGCGTCTCACCATGCCTCGCAAGAAAAACCTTCACAGTTTCTCCTTTCTTGACTGTTTTACAGCCTTTTTCGACAATCAGTTATGGTATAACAGTACTATACTTTTATTGACCATGTCGATAATGCGGTATAAAAAGCTGAAAATACCTTTATGAAAAACCCGAAACTGCCTCCAGATGCATTCACTTGTGACACGATTACGGCAAGGGAATTGATTTTTGAAGCCCCAGGGCAGACAACATCGCCTGGCCGGATATACTTAAACCTTCCCTGCCCCGTACACGACCTCTCTCCATTCAACCAACTATCTCTTACCGCAACCAACCTTACGGAAACTGTCCTGTATGCAGAAATGAGATTGTTCCACGGGTCCGGCAAAACAGATGTGATCGATGAGTCCTTTTCACTAAGCGGTGGGCGGGAATGCCTGCCACCCGGAAAAAAAGTGGAATTAGCATTCCCCCGAGAGTCATTTGGCACATATGGAAAACCTGATGGCTGGAAAGACATCGCCCGGGTAGAAATCACATGCAAACATGAAAAAATAGACGTTTCAACTGGATTAATCGCAGTGGACATAGGCGCCGTCTATGGCGAAGACCGGCTGCTCCCGGCAGGCCCGCGACTGACACGTGGAGGTCTCAAGACGATGCTGAGCCATTGCGCATCTGCAAAAACCCCCTTTATCCAGCAAGAAAGGAATCCGGGGGAAGATGCGGATAATCCTTACGGGCAGGCGTATGCGTCATTGCTTTCTGTCCCCCCCTACCATTCCTACCCTCAGGAGAGCGCAGACGAGATACTCAAGGGCCACATCATGGGCCAACGGCTTCCATGGCCCTTACCATGGGACGAAAACCCGTCCTGCATTCTGGAATGGTCACACTTCCTGCACCGGCACCACTTCCTGAGGAAAGTAATACCGGCCTTTCTCGAGAATAAAGACCAGTATTATTGTGCATTTCTGGATCAGGTAATCCACGACTGGATCATCGCGCATCCCGTGCCTGTGGGATCAAACGGTGGTGCCGGATCATCATGGGAAACCCTGTCTGCTGCATGGCGTCTCTGGGAATGGCTCTGGATAAAAGGGATAGCATGGCCTCATGAATCCTTCAGGCGTGAAACCAAAGAACTGATGCTCCGTTCCTTCTGGGAACATGCCTGCCACCTCATGGACCACAAAGGTCATCCGAATAACTGGATCATCGTGGAATCAACGGCATTAGCCCTTGCCGGGATGTGTCTCCCCGAATTTACGGAAGCCGCCAGGTGGTTTAAGGAGGGGCTAAGTCGTCTTGAAAGTGAATTCCACAGACAATTTATGGCGGATGGGGTTCATTTTGAACTGTCACCGCTTTATCACGCCATCTGCCTCCATGCATTATTAGAAGTGAAGAGGGTGGCATCCGTCAAGCACGTACCCCTTCCGGCAGTATTTGAGGCCCCCCTGGAAAGGGCAGCCGGATACCTCGCTTCTTTGTGCCGGCCTGACTTCACCTGGCCTTCTTTGAATGATTCAGGGGGCATAACCGGTGACTATAGAGTCCTCATGAGGCTTGCAGGAGAACTCTTTGGCCGTTCTGATTTTATATGGATAGGCACAAAAAACCGGGAAGGCGCTTCGGCTGCCGTCACTGAACATGTTTACCCCGATGCCGGTATCGGGGTTATGCGGTCGGGTTACGACAAAGACTCACATTTCCTTGTATTCAGGTCAGGCCCTCCGGGAATGACACACATGCACGAAGATGTCCTCTCTCTCGATATAACAGTTCATGGAGTCCCTTGTCTTGTGGACCCCGGCATCACAACCTACGCACCCACGCCCCTTAACGGTTATTACCGCTCAGCCGTTGCCCATAATATGATCCTCATCGATAGGAAAGGCCCCGAGAGGCTCCGGTTAGCTTTTCAGGAAAGAGTACGATCAGCGGGAGGAAGCTTTGGATTTCACCATGAAAAGTTTGATATAAACCCGGATTTATCATTAGAATCATCATTGCTTTCTCAGAAGAAAGGATTGGGATGCTCGATTGATACGCTAACAGGAGTCTGCAAGGATTATCTCGACGAAAGAGGTGCAAGGATTACCGCAACAAGAACGGTCTCCTTTTGGGCCCATGAATACTGGATCATTCAGGATTCAGTTCGAGGCCACGGGAAACATACCGTCACTGTATGCTGGCAGTTTTCTCCCGGAGAAGTTGAAATCGACCCGAGCACATTTGTAATTCGCAAAGCAATAAATGAGCGGCAATTATTTAGCTCGCACAGCGGGCGAGAAGGGGAGGCTCACACGGCTGCGCCGGGTGAGGGGGCGACGCGAGCCCCTTTAATTGAAGGCAGGGGTGTTGCTCTGATCCCCGTCTTGAGGAACTACAAACCGGATGTCGTCCGTTCGGAAGGCAATATTGATCCTTTGTGCGGATGGGTCTCTGTGAATGGTGGAGATGTTTCGGCAAGTCATTTTGCCTTTTCCTTCGTGCACCACCTGCCTCTTACGCTTACATGGGTAATCTATCCTCTCCCGAGTATCCATTCCCAAATCCCTCCCCATTTTCTCACATCTGTTCCCTAAGCAGGTTATCTTTTGCATTCCTCAAATTGATCCATTCTAGATGGGATTTGAGCATCTTCTGGTGTTCTTTATTACGTTTTAGGATATCGTCATATGCCTTTCCATCGGTCTCCTGATAGACATACTGTTCCCTTTCGAAAATATTCAGCTGAAGTCTCTTGATGCCCGTCAAACCATATTTATGGGGATATGCATACATATGCGATTGCGGCTCCAGCATAAAACGGTGGGGGACAAAGACAACATTTTCTGAATTGATATAGCGTTCAACAAGTTTGATGAAAAGCCGCACGTCTTCAGTTGTTTCATGGGGTGTATTGTATATAAGATGAATGTAGTTCCGGATTCCCAATCCAATTGACATATCAATAATTTCAAACATTTTTTCAACCTGGAATCTTTTGCCGAGCAATCGGATTGTCGGGGGATTTGCTGACTCTACACCCCAAAAAAGACTGAAACAACCGGCCCGGCGCATCTGCTCAAGCAGCCGGGGACTGCAGCCTTCCATCCTCGCATAGGCATACCAATTCATGCCGGGAAGCGCCTCAGCAACGCCTTCACATATTTCCGAAAGGAGATGTGCATTCCCGTTTACCGAAGCATCGGTAAACATAAACGCCCTTGTCTGATATTTGTCTGCAAGCAGCGTCAGTTCGCCGATGACCTTTCGGGCTGATTTTGTGCTGAAATGATCAACCAGCCGGCCTGTGCAAAAACTACAACCGGTGGGGCATCCTTTCGATATGCGGTAGGGAAGAAAGAGCGTATTCTTGCCGATTATCGGGTGGTCATAACAATATCTTTCGATATGCAGGCCTTCGAAATCCGGCGGCAATTCCTTTTCTGCGTCGAGGCAGGATTGCGAATTGTGAAAAATACTGCCCTGACGGAGATAAATAACCCCGGGAATCCGCCTTATCTCCTCCTCTTTCTGCTCATTATGATAGGCATGGTAAAGCATCAGCAAAGGTGTTTCGCCGCTTCCTTTAATCCAGTAGTCAGCATACCCGTACCCCACAAAAGTGTCGAGCGGTTTTATTGTGATGAAAGGCCCTCCAAAGACAATCACCGCATCAGGGTTTACCTGCTTAATGTACTGTGCCAGCAGAAGACTTGCCCAGAATTGATTGTAGGCGACTATGGAAAAGGCATATATCTTCCCGTCAGGCGGAATACGCGAACCGTACTTTACAATAAAATCCCGGAGCCTCTTATGTGTCTTTCCGTCGTCCTTGAGGAACGAAAAGAAATCTTTTTCCGAGAAACCATTTTCATGGTCATGAAAATTAATATCATCGGGGGCATCAAAGAGGTATTCCATGAGGAAATCATACTGTACCACCGGAACATCATGGGCTTTTAAAAAGGCATAGAGAACACCCATACCATAGGGCATAAATTTCGTTTGAAGGTACCGCTTGCTTATGGCCGGGGGGTGGATGAGAACAAGGGGGGTCATTTATTTTGATTCATCGGAAAATATGCGGAAAAAATTATCCATAATGAAATTGACCGTCTCTTTATTGACGTGGAACGGCTCCCTCCCTTCGGTAAATAAGGGTTTACCCAGCATCACCCTATACGTGACCGCCATTTCAAAGGCAGGAAAATAGAATACGTTCTCGTGGCGGGAAACAAATTCATCCACAGCAGCACGGAGCGTTGCCTTGGAATTCCAACTCGCACTTATGACATCGAGGTCTTTCCTGAATGTTGCCCAAAGATGGACCGGCGAGACCGTTACAATCAGTTTACATCCGGGATTATGGGCCTTCATAAGCTCATGTATATTCTCCATGTTAGCAAGGTTTTCATGATAGCGGCTCACCCTGAAGCAATACCGGCTCATGTCGCCGCCCTCGTTTACATAGGGGCCGGAAGGAAGGCAGATCACAGACCCGTCAATCTTATCTTCCCATATCTCGGTGAGACCGAAGGTCAGAATGAGCACCTCTGCACGTTCAAGGGCTGCGCGCGATGCCATGCAATGTCTTTCGAAGTCCGCCTCCGCCTCCGCCATGGATTTGTAAAGGATAACCCTTCGGTAGGGGTCCTGGATGATGCCGGACACGGGCGTCTTCCACCAGCGAACGCGAGGCCTCCAATTGTCGAAGGTATACTCAAATATCTGTTTCATGGAAAAGGAGTTGTATGTCCGCTCCCAGGCAGCACTCGCATGTTTCGAGGCAGGATGATCGGCCTCTTCCCTGATGTATGAATAACCCCTGTCAATGAGCACATCCTTTATCTCCCGGGCAAAGCATGAACCCATGGAGGCAATGGCTGTTTCCCGACTGATCTTTAATTCTGGAACGTCCGGAAAGGGATACATCTCCTCAGAGGCAGGAGGGTTATCGTATGATCCCGGCCACACCTGCCAGGATTTGAAATGGAATTTGGGATGAACATCAGATTGGGGCATAACGCATTTTACCCATAACTACATTATTACCCCATAGCACTTCTTTTGTAAAGAAATTGCCCTACGAGCAGGCAATAACATGGTTGACTGAGTGACGGTGTCTTTGATACTATTAAACTCATATATGCTTCCAAGAACAGGTAACATTACGAAAACATGCATTGTAACACCTGAGTATCCGCCGGACCAATGGGGCGGGCTGGCGCGGACAGTGGAAAACGTTTCCCGGCATGTCCGGAACATGGGGATAGAGGTCCACGTTGCCCATTTTACGGTTACAGATGAACCGATGATTCTCCTCGACGAAAACAGGAAGGATGAACTCATTGACGGGGTCATGGTTCACCGGCTGATTATCGGTACAGAAGACCTTTCCGGCAGGCCCTCTACGATGTGGGGTTCTCCTTATACCCGAACTTTCAAGATGATGTACCAGTCCCTTGAAATACTCCACGGTGTCGAATCCTTTGACCTTTTTCACAGCTTCTTCCTCTTTCCTGTGGGTTATATTGCCGGGCTTTTTGCACGGAAGGAAGGAAGGCCTTCAATCGTCACTATTGTTGGGAATGATGTAAAAAAATATATATTCAGCCTGGAGAAGGTTGCCATGTGCAAAAGCGGTCTGGAGAATGCCGACAAAGTGGTGGCGCTCAGTCAGGACCTTCTTGACACGGCAGACGCCCTCTCACCAATTAAAGGGAAGGCGCAGATCATCTACAACTCCGTTTCCATACCCACTGCATCATGGATGCCTCACAGTGTTAAAGATAATGCCTTTCACATAGGCTCTGCAGGCATATTCAAATATGCAAAGGGACTGCCCTACCTTTTTAAGGCAATGACAGAATTAAGAAAGCGGCACAATGTGACGTTAGAACTGACGGGAACAATCAGGGATTCGGAACAGAAGACCTGTGAAGACATGATCAAAAGAACGGGCATTCGGGATATCCTCACATTTCGCCCTGCTGTTTCTCATGAAAAGATGAATGACTGGCTTTTGAGCCTTGATGCCTTTGTCCTCCCTTCTGTGTCGGAAGGGTGTCCCAATATCCTGATGGAGGCAATGGCTTGTGGACTTCCCTGCGTTGCCACCCGTGTGGGGGCAGTGGAAAACCTCATGGAAGACGGAATATCGGGTTTCGTTGTGCCCTGGGGCAGCGCCAACGCCATTGCGGGTGCCCTTGAGCGGATCATCGCGCTGCCCGATAGAGGTCTGGCACTGGGTACTGCCGCAAGAGAGCGTATGACAAATTTTTCCCTTGAACGGGAACGGCGGGAGTGGGAACAGGTATACAGGCAGTTTGATGAATAAGCCTCACAAAGGCCTGTATTTTTACTGCAGGCAGACCGGAATAACAAATGGACTTCCCGCAGGTCATCGCATCCACGTATGAAAAGAAAAAGATACCCCGAAGACCACTGGATACGCTCTGAGCATATCGAGAAGGCCTTGCAGACATATACGGATCAGCAAAGCAAGGCTTACAGCATAATAAAAAATATGTTTATCATGGAATTGCTGGGAGATCTGAAGGGGAAAAGATTCCTTGATTATGGCTGCGGCGCGGGTATGTTTCTTGTCTATGCCGCCAGGTTAGGCGCTGCCCGTATCGTGGGGGTGGACGCTGAAGAAACAGTTTTATCAATGGCACGTTATCTCACGGAAAAAGAGGGGGTCCAGGATAAATGCGAGTTTGTTGTGAGCGAAAGATGGCCCGCTTTTCAGCCTGAAGCCTCTTTCGATGTCATCCTGTTAAAAGATGTCATCGAACACATTGAAGACGATCAGGGCCTTCTCGATGCAGCCGCGCAAAACCTTGCACCCGAAGGGGTCTTGACGGTAAGTACCCAGAATGCCTTTTCCCTTAATTATTTGATAGAAGGAATGTATCATCGCGTTGTGCGGTGCCAAAAGGACTGGTATGGATGGGATTCAACACATCTCCGCTTCTATACCCCCCGGAGCCTTAAAAAGAAACTTCAGAAGGCAGGGTTAAAGCCTTTTGCCTGGCGCTCGACGTATATCATTCCACATAAATTCCCCGCATTGCCATCCTCCGGCAAACAGTTTCATCGCATAGAATCTTTGGCCCGGATAGATACATTGCTGGGGTCTGTCTTTCCCTGGAGCTATCTCGGTTGGAACATCATCGTCAAGGCAACCAAAGAGACAAAACCAACTACCAACGGTCAAAACCCTCGGAGGTGGCCGGGAAAGGATCTCTAATACTGTATCCTTTCCCGGCCCGTTAATCCTATCTTTTATAAAAAGATTGAAGGAGGATATATGGGATGCAACAATTCTGCTTTTCCAAACAATCTTATTTGCGTAATTTCACCATCTCTTCGCAGGTCGGCAAGTAATCTTTTCCAGGAACCGTTACCATGTCCGCTCCCAGAAGAAAATCATAACCGGGTACCTTCTTTGTAACCCCATAATACATAGGCAGGGTGGCCTGGTGATCACATGCGCGCATCTCAAGCTTTCCGATGGGGCTGTCGATTACAAGACCTTCCAGGGCATCAATAAACCGTTCGCGATCCACTTTTCCCGCCTTCTGATATGCCTTTGCTATGAACATGCCGGCAGTATAGCCGTATAGCGCCGTGGATCCGGGGTATTTCTTGTAGGTCTTTCTGAACTCCTCTGTAAATGCCTTGTTTTCCGGTATATTTGGATAATAGAAATGATAACTGGAACTTCCCATGACGCCCTCAGGGGCTTCCAGACCGAGAGGTGCCAGCGCAAGCGTATCCGTTGCATAGTGCTGATAAATAGGGATTTTCTGGGCAAGCCCCAAGGTCTTAACAGACTTTAAAAAGTTTACAACACCGCCGCCGCCCGAGGCGCTGATGATACAGTCCGGGTTAGCCTGGAGAGCGCCGCTCAGATATGGGGTCAAATCGACTTCCCCCACCTTTCTCCACGACTGTCCGAGCAGCTGCACGTTAGGCTTCAGGGCCTTAAGGTTGTTCCAAATTGCATCAGCACAGGCATGGCCGAATTCATAGTCTTCTCCCATAATCCAGTACTTCACATAAGGCTTCTTGGAAAGTGCGATCGCTGTCGCCTTTCCAATCATCATGGTGTTCTCGTTTGCGTTAAAAACATAACGGTGGCCCTTTTCTCCTACGATTTTGTCACTCTTTGCGTCGGTTACAATAAACGGCACTTTTTCTTTCTTCGCAAAATCCGATATGGCAAGGGCACCACCGCTATTTGTGGAGCCCATGATGATGTCGACGCGCTCTCTTAACACAAGCTCTTTTGCCATGGAAAGCGCGATATCGGGTTTAAATTTATCGTCTCGCGTGACAAAAACGATTTTTCTTCCAAGTACCCCGCCTTTTGCGTTTACCTGGTTAATGGCCAGAGTGAATCCATCGAGGACGTCCTGTGTATATGTTGTCGCTGGCCCAGAATAAGTATCAATGATGCCAACCTTGATTGTGTCAGCTGCATGGGACACAGGAGAAGCTACATACAGACCGAACAGAACAAACAAGAGCGTTACATAAAATAATCCTTTTTTCATAATATGCACCCCTTTAGGTTTTATTTATAGTTCATATAAAATATAAAAAATCTTTTTGTCAATACAATAAGGAATTTGGTACCACTAATAATTTCAGCGTAAAGTGCAAAATTGCACCAATCTTATTCAAGTAGGTTTTTTGTTTGACAAGCATAGGATTTTATATGAGAATTTCTCAGATATAATAATCTTGGGGAAGCGGAGGTGTCATGTTCAGGAAAACCGCCCTTATACTATTGACGGTAACCGCCCTTGTCTTTTCATCTTTTATCCTTGCGAAAGCACAGGCTGTCATTAAATACGCTCACATGTCACCACTTGACCATCCGCAGCATCTCGGGGCGTTAGCGTTTGCGAAATATATAAATGATAAATCTAAGGGCAGCATGGAAGTCCAGGTGTTTCCCCTCGGTCAGCTTGGCGGCGAACGCTCTTTGGCGGAACAGGTTCAGACAGGTTCTCTTCATGTAGCGACTGTATCTTCCGGGGTGCTTGCCAATTTTGTGCCTGAGTTCGCCATTATAGAATTACCCTTTATCTTTCCAGGCAAAGAGGTTGCATGGAAGGTTCTTGAAGACAAGGAAGTAATTGAAATGCTTGCCAAATATTGCGATTCAAGGGGTTTTGTCTTTATAGGATATACCGAAAACGGATTTGGGGACATAACAAATTCGAAGAGGCCGATAAAAAAACCGGACGATTTAAGGGGCTTAAAGATACGTGTTGTTGTGAGTCCTATATATATTGATACATTTAAGGCGCTTGGCGCGAATCCAACAAGCCTCCCCCTCCCGGAAGTTTACAATGCTTTACAGCAGAAAATGATCGACGGTCAAGACAATTCACTCTATACGTCTGTTATGATGAAATTTACAGAGGTGAATAAATTCGCCACCATAACAAATCATATCCTTAATGAATGTCCTGTGGTGGTAAACAGTAAATTCTGGAAGTCCCTCACCCCGGATCAGCAGAAAGTATTCAGGGAGGCCGCCGAGGTTCAGACGATGGTCAACAGACAGGCGATCACAAAAGGCAGTACCGATGCAATAGAAAAGGCGCGGGCGCAACAGGTGGATCTATACACGTTAAGCGTCCAGGACAGGGAGGCCTTTAAAAAGGCAGTGAGCCCTGTTTATGATAAATACAAGGGCGCCTTCAGTACTGCCTGGTATGATTTTTTCTTAAAGAAGATAGTGTCCTACTCAAAATAAACCTGTATGTTTTGTGATGGAAACTGCATAATATAATGTAATTTTAACACCATGGAAATAAACCTCAAACACGGCATGTGGACTGGAGATTACGGCATACACCTTCGAGTTCCGGACAGGTGGAACACGACCGTTCTTCCCATGGAGGGCGACAAAAAGACGGTCCTCGGTGAAGACAGCCTCAGAAGGACAATAGCGCCTCTTGAGCCGATACTGAGGGGTAAAAAGGAGATTTGCATACTCTTCGATGATTTGTCCCGCCCTACTAAGACGTTCAAAATATTGCCTTTTCTCATTGAATTGTTTGAGAAATATGGTGTCAGAGACGAGCAGGTACGGTTTATATGTGCCCTCGGAACCCACGGACCTCTCGATAATGCGGCCTTCCGGAAAAAACTGGGACCGGAGGTTGTCGAAAGGTACTCCGTCTTCAACCACAACCCTTATGAAAACTGCACTTTTGTCGGGAAAACAAAACTCGGCACACCCCTCATGGTTAACAGGGAATATCTGTCCTGCGACCTTCGGGTCGGTATCGGAACCTTTGTGCCGCATTCGTTCTGCGGTTTCGGAGGCGGATACAAGATCGTCATGCCCGCATTATGTCATATAGACACTATAGAATACCATCACGGGACACTTTTAAAGGACCATCGGGAAAGGTGTTACAGCATCGGGAAATATATTGACAATCCGCTTCTCGAGGATATCAAAGAGTGTGGAAGGATGGCGCGCCTTGATGCGAAGATAGATGTTCTCATAAATACGGATGCCGAGATAGTTGACATTTTCGCAGGCAACCCTGACGATCTTTATCAGTATATGACCGAAAAATCCTCTGTTCATTACAGCACAAAAACCCCCGGCAAGGCGGACATAATTATTGCAAACGCATACAGCAAGGCAAATGAATCGATTATAGCCCTCTCCCTGGCCGAGATGCTGCTTAAAGATACAGGGGGCCATATTGTGCTTCTCTGTGATGTGCCGGAGGGGCAGGTAATCCATTATCTTCTCGGAAGATTCGGAAAACACTCATGGGGGAGGCTTTCCTTCGGTGAAAGAGAGAAAGACAGCAGGACGAAAAAGATTTTAGTCTACTCAAGATACAGAGACAGGGCAAATGAATGGTGGTTCGGGAAAAAAGAAGACACATCATGGCATAAAGATTTGAATGAGATTATCCACATCCTCGAAGAAGCATATCAACATAAAAACCCTGATGTTTTCGTGCTTCCCGATGCAACGATTCAGACCCTTAACTGAGGTGAACAAAATATCATGCTGAAGAACACAAGGAAAAGATCAAAAAAAACCGGCCTGCCGCCGGGGACACCGGTCTACATCGGTGAGCACAAGGCCGGCGAAGTCAAAATCACAGTAACGGTTTATAATGAGACAACCTTTCAGGAAAAAGAAGTAAGAACAATCGAAGAAGCCCTGCCGCTCCTGGACACTACGGCCATAAAATGGATCAACATAGACGGCGTCCACCAGTTAAAGATTATCGAAGAGGTCGGCAACCGCTTTTGTTTGCATCCCCTTACATTAGAAGATGTCATGAACACCGACCAGCGTCCCAAGGTAGAGGATTTCGGGGATTATCTTTATATTGTCTTAAAGAACCTGTCGCGCAACGATCAAAATGATGCTATGGATGCTGAACAGATAAGCATTGTTCTCGGTGAAGATTTTGTTATCACCTTCCAGGAAGATGAAAAAGACAGCTTCACGCACACGAGAGAACGGATCAAGAACGGGGCGAACCGCGAAAAGATCATGAAGACAGATTTTCTTGCCTATTCCCTGATTGATGAGGTTGTGGACAATTATTTCACGGTTATTGAATGGTTTGGAGAAAAAATAGAGCTTCTTGAGGAAGAACTCGTTACCCGGCCAACACCGAAAATAATGGAAGCGATCCACAAATTGAAAAGCAGCGTGTTCTCGCTGCATAAATCGGTCTGGCCCCTCAGAGAGGTCATTAACGGCCTTGAAAGGGAGGGTTCAAGACTTATTCATGAATCTACGCGTATTTATATACGGGACATCTATGACCACACGATCCAGGTAGTTGACACTATAGAAATCTTCCGGGATATGCTCTACGGGATGATCGACATTTACCTTTCCAGTATAAGCAACAGATTAAACGAGGTCATGAAGGTACTGACCATTATTGCCACAATATTCATGCCTTTGACCTTTATCGCCGGCGTCTATGGGATGAACTTCAAGTACATGCCGGAACTGAGCTGGCACTGGGGCTACCCCGCAATCTGGCTAATCATGCTGACTATTGCTACATCCATGCTCGTCTATTTCAGAAGAAAAAAGTGGTTGTAGTGTCGAGTAGTTATGGCGGAAGTACATGGGAATCGAACCCACCCAGCAGTTATTCGCCGCTGCACTGGTTTTGAAGAACATATTTAGTAAAATTATAAGCTCTTGATATCAGGCCTGATTTCCCATAAGTAACCGATATTAAGCTTAATCTATAATTCCAGTCTATTCCAGTCTATTCCAGTCTATTCCAGTTCATTCTATTCTTTTTTATCCCAAATTTAGCACAGTAATTACCTCCTTAGATTTTAATTCAGCCATAACATTTTCAATTGTAATAATATTTCTTGTCTGGGATAATCTAAGAAGTCATAATAGAGATGAAAAGGGGGAATTATTAAACACTTCTCGTTGTTGGTCTCTATTGTTTATTTGCTTATGTTTGGCTGCACGATAGTCAACGGAGCAGAGTGGGTATACTACAATGAATCCTCGGTTGGCACATATTATTACGATAAGGAGAGCATTACTTCTGGTGGAAATGGCATTATAAAAGTATGGGACAAAACAGTCTATACCAAAAAGGGGAAGCAGGAGTACGTAGGATGGCGGAAAGAAAAAGGCATATATGATACAAAATTTGAAGATTTAAGTTACAC
>CAYMTB010000008.1:0-34120 GCA_964393225.1 uncultured Syntrophorhabdaceae bacterium | reverse complement strand
GGCCCCCCATCTGTTTGGCAAACATAGAATCGGTCGTGGAAAAACTCCCCGTTTTTTATTTTTATGTTATAGTAATCTGTGCGTCATTCATCTCCGGATAAATCCAGAAAGGGCGGGCTGACCCGCAGGGAACTCCTTTCCTCGGAAAAAGGAACAATTCATAAAAAATGGGGCGGCAAGATACCGGTTTGTGTGGTCTTCCCGAATACTTACCATATAGGCATGTCGAATCTTTCCACGCAGATCCTCTATAAAACACTCAACGATATGCCTGAAATTGTGTGTGAAAGGTGTTTTTTTGATGAAAATTCCGGCATTATTTCATTAGAAAGCGGCCGGGTGCTCTCATCTTTTAGTATAGTTTTCCTTACTATTTCCTATGAGCTTGACTATACAAATATTGTAAAAATATTACGGTCTTCACATATTACACTTCATGCCCCTGAACGGGGAGAGGACGAACCGCTCATTATTGCCGGCGGTATCTGCGTGATGTCCAACCCGGAGCCCATTAATAGTTTTTTCGACCTCTTTCTGATGGGGGACATTGAGGCAGTCATACCTGACTTTATGGAAAGATATATGACGCTGAGAGAAAAAAAACGCGATGATGTTCTGGATGGATTGAGCACTTTTTCGTGGGTGTACAACCCGGAACAATTAAGCGTGCAGTACGGTGACGACGGCACAATACAGACATTCACGCCGGCATCCTTTTCTGTGATTCCCCGGCATTATAAGGAGAAACACCTCGGCACATCTGCTGTTATCGCGGAGGAAACAGAATTTTCCAACATGCTGCTCGTGGAGGGTACACGGGGCTGTCCCTCGCAATGTCCCTTCTGCCTTCTGGGCAATACGTACAGATTCAGCTATGACAATATTATTCCGCTTGCAGCCGGGACGGACGATGTCGGTATTATCGGCGGCGGTGTTTCTTTCCATCCCTCCATAGTGGATATCGTAAAGGAACTGAAGGCTGTTGGAAAACGTGTCCACTTTCCGTCACTCAGGATTGATGAAACGCCCCTCTCCCTTATTGAGCTTATGGAGGATGAAATAAAAACACTCACTTTCGGCATTGAAGCAGGCACGGAAAGGTTGCGCCGATCCATAGGTAAACCCCTTACAGACGAGGCGCTGTTAGCAAAAATGGACAGCATCCTCGCCATAAAGCCCTTTAATCTGAAATTATATTTTATGATCGGCCTCTTTGGCGAGACCCTTGGCGATATCGAAAGTATTGTAAATCTGGTTAAACACATAAAACATATCATGGTGAAAAGAGGCGCAAAAAGGGGGTTTGTGGGGAGCATTACCGTCCACGTGAGCCCCTTTGTCCCTAAACCGTCCACGCCATTCCAGTGGCTGCCCATGCAGGATACGGGAGAGCTGAAGAACAAGATAAGCTGGCTGAAGAGAGAACTCGGGAAGACCGATAATACCTATTTTACGCACGAATCGCTGAAATACAGCTTCCTCCAGGGAGTGCTGTCCCGGGGGGACAGAAGGCTGAACGATGTAATCATTCGCCTGGCCGGCGGTGAGAGTTTTTCCCGGATTATGAAGGAGAGTCCTGTTAATCTGAATTTCTATGCGCTGCGTGAGCGGGGACAGCATGAAATTTTTCCATGGGATTTCATAGCCGGTAAAACCACGAAAAAGAAACTTTACGAGAGATGCTTAACATCATTGAATCTTTGATTCCTGATTTGCATTCAAATAAAACAAATATTATGCAGCAACGGATTGTCCTGCCGTGCCTCCATTAATTCATTTTTTCAAGCCACCATGTTATTCTTGTTTGAAAACGGATATTTTTTTGAGATAATAAAGGACGATGAGGGATATTACAGAGAAATATAAGGGGAAAGACAGGGGTCAGATTTTAAAAGAGTTGGCCCGCATGCATGATGAAATTGCAAAATTAAAAACATCAGATAAAGAGCACAGGCAAATAAAGGAGGCGTTTCAGAAAAAAACACATGCCCTCGGGGAGAGGGTCAAGGAGCTCAATTGCCTTTATGCGATGTCCAGCCTTGTTCAAAAACGCAAAATATCATTAGAAAACATTCTTCGAGGTATTGCGGGTATTATTCCACCTGCCTGGCAATACCCCTCAATTACCTGTGCA
Source organism: uncultured Syntrophorhabdaceae bacterium (assembly GCA_964393225.1). Lineage (GTDB taxonomy): Bacteria > Desulfobacterota > Syntrophorhabdia > Syntrophorhabdales > Syntrophorhabdaceae > MWEV01. The sequence goes on along the minus strand of CAYMTB010000008.1, from coordinate 31,986 downwards.
AGGATTATTCTGGGATGTGAGGTTTTTGCAACAGAGAATTTCAGAGAATCACAGTGGGGACAATCTGCCGCAATTTTTGTAAAAGGCAAAAAGAACGGCTCACTTGACGTGTATTATCTTGAAGAAAAACCTGCATGTGACGAGGGACCTTTCCTTAAAGAAGAGAGGAGTCTTGTCAACGTCATCGCAAAACATATCGGTGAAATAGTTGAACGAAAGACAGCCGAAGATGCCCTGAGGGAGAGCATGGTAAGAAACAGGGCCTTGCTCAATGCAATCCCGGATACGATATTCAGGGTTGATAACAAGGGTGCCATTCTCGACTTTAAAAAAGGGAAGGTTTTTGGAAAACGATTCCGTGCAAGCACGTTTATCGGTAAAAATGTTTTTGAGCTGCCTCAGCAATACAAGGCGATATCAAAGGAAATTGTACAGCAAGGGATGGAATATGTCTCACAGGCCTTACAGACAGGGGAAACACAAACTTTCGAGTATCTTATTGTGAGGAAAGGCATCTTTTATCATTATGAAGTATTGATAACCATGAGCGGTGAAGATGAAATTCTCGGGATTATCCGCGATATTACAGAACGGAGGAGATTGGAGAAACAGGTCCTTCAGATAAGTGACTGGGAACAGCAGCGGATAGGTCAGGACCTCCACGATAGCCTTTGTCAGCAGCTTGCCGGTGTTGCATTCCTTGGTAAGGTTCTCCAGCATAAGCTCACGGCAAAATCCTTCGAAGAGGCAAATGATGCGGGAGAGATGATATCGCTTATAGATGATGCCATCACACAAACAAAGGGATTTGCCAGGGGACTTTATCCTGTGCGGCTCGAAGCGGACGGGCTTATGGCAGCTCTGTCGGAACTTGCCCGTAATGTGGAAAAAATGTTCGGCATCTCTTGCCGTTTTGAATTTGATCAGCCTGTCCTTATTCATGATAATATGATGGCTACCCATCTTTACCGTATTGTCCAGGAGGCAGTAAACAATGCTATGAAACACGGGAAGGCAACTGAGATTGTCATTCGTTTGGGCAGCATGAACGGGACTGCTTTTCTCACCGTTAAAAACAGCGGTCTCGGTTTCCGGAGAGGTACAAAAGGCAAAAAAGGCATGGGTTTGAGCATCATGAAACACAGAGCAGGTATGATTGGCGCTTCGCTCGATATAAGGAGCGACATAAATGGCGGCACAATTGTCACCTGTTTGTTTCAAAACAGGGGAAAAACACAAGAGGGGGAGAAAAAATGATCAAAAAGGATGCCGCTTCACAGAAACAGAAACACAAAATATTTATCGTGGATGACCACCCCATTGTCAGAAAAGGGCTTACTCAACTTATAAATCAGGAAAACGACCTTGTGGTGTGCGGTGAAGCAGAGAGCGCACATAGTGCCCTTGAGGTATTGAAAAAATTAAAACCCGATTTAGCCATTGTTGATATATCATTGCAAGGCGTGGATGGAATAGAACTCATAAAAATAATGAAGATTCGTCATAACAGCTTGCCTGTTCTCGTGGTATCGATGCATGATGAGTCAATCTTTGCCGAACGGGCTCTCCGAGCGGGTGCACGTGGTTATATCATGAAACAGGAAGCAATAGAAAGAATGATGGAGGCAATACGGAGGGTCCTGAAGGGCGACCTTTATATCAGCGAGCGGGTCAGTGAAAATATTGTGAAGAGATTTATTGACGGCAAAGCCGAAATTTCATCTTCCCCTGTTGAAATACTGAGCGATCGTGAATTAGAGGTCTTCCAGTTAATAGGGCAGGGACATGGAACAGGCCAGATTGCCCAGGAACTGCATCTAAGCGTCAAAACGGTAGAATCTTACCGTGCAAACATAAAAGAAAAATTGAAATTAAAAAATGCTGCAGAATTAATGAAGCACGCTGTACACTGGGTAGAAAGCAAATAGAAAGGCTTTACCCGGTAGTCTAATATAATCCCCTATACCAATAATAGTAATTACACCTATATAAATATTAGGTCTCACCCGATTGTTTATAATGGGTATTTCAGGCTTTACTTATTTAATTAGTACTATGACTTATAAATACGGGGTGATTTATGCAGGCTTTGGGTAAGGTAATAGCTTTTAAAGCTTCGGGAAGGATGTCGTATCGTACCTTTATCGAGGGGGCTCCGATGGAGGAGCTGAGCAGCACTGAAGAAGCCGGCCTTATTGAAAAGGCAATGAAAGTTTTGGATGATGCAGAGGGAGAATGGGAAATGGATCACAATGCCCTGGTATTGCGTGAGAAGTTTCATTTATTGAAACACTACCTTAGGAGATTGCGCCGCGTATAAATTTTAAAACACAAGGAGGAAACACAATGTCTGTCATTAAAGATGTAATTGGCAAGGTTATCCAAAGAGATCCAAATGAACCGGAATTCCATCAGGCAGTAAAAGAGGTAATGGAATCGCTCGAGCCTACAGTAAAAAAACATCCTGAATTTGTGAAGGCAAAAATATATGAACGTATTGTTGAACCTGACAGAGCAATTACGTTCAGGGTGCCATGGGTTGACGACAGAGGAGAAGTCCAGGTAAACAGAGGTTTCCGTATTCAATTTAATAATGCTATTGGACCCTACAAGGGTGGGTTACGTTTCCATCCTTCGGTAAATCTGAGCATTCTGAAATTTCTCGGTTTTGAGCAGATCTTCAAAAACTCCCTTACTACACTCCCCATGGGCGGAGCAAAGGGCGGATCCGATTTTGATCCAAAGGGAAAGTCCGATGATGAGGTAATGAAGTTCTGCCAGGCATTTATAAGGGAACTTTTCAGACACATCGGGCCGGAAACGGATGTGCCTGCCGGTGATATTGGAGTAGGAGGCCGGGAAATAGGATATATGTTCGGGTATTATAAAAAGATTGTAAATGAGCATACAGGGGTCTTGACGGGTAAGGGCCTTGAGTATGGGGGCAGCCTTATAAGGCCTGAGGCTACGGGATACGGCGCAGTTTATTTTGCCGCAGAGATGCTGGCAAGACGGGGGATGGACTTCAAAGATAAGATTGTTGCAGTCAGCGGGTCTGGAAATGTTGCACAGTTCGCCATAGAAAAAGTAAACCAGCTTGGCGGAAAAGTCATCATGCTGTGCGACTCCAATGCCACAGTGGTTGACGAGGAAGGCATACGTGGAGATAAAGCTGAATTTGTGAAAGAGATAAAAAACGTAAGGAGAGGGAGAATTAAAGAATATTCCGACCAGTATAGCGGAGCGGTTTGCTACCTCGGCAACAGCGTATGGGATGTAATCAGGGAGCAGGGTATCAAGGTGAATATAGCGCTGCCATGTGCTACCCAGAACGAGATTGACGGTCATGGTGCGGAAGCTCTTGTGAAGAACGGCTGTTTCTGCGTTGCAGAGGGTGCCAATATGCCTTCAACGCCCGAGGCGGTAAAGGTATTTCAGGATAACAATATCCTTTTTGGACCCGGTAAGGCAGCCAATGCAGGTGGTGTTTCCGTGTCAGGGCTTGAGATGAGCCAGAACAGCCTCAAGATGTCATGGTCACGCGAAGAAGTCGATAAAATGCTTTTGAATATTATGAAGAGCATACACAAGACGTCCCTTGAAGCCGCTGCAACCTACGCGAAGAAAGGTGACTATGTTGCAGGTGCGAACATCGCAGGGTTCCTGAAAGTTGCAAAGGCGATGCTCGCATCCGGGATTGTGTAATAGATTAGCATGAATAAGATAATGTTTACCCTCCTCAGGGTACTTGATAAACAGCAGGGCGCAGTTGGTTCCACTGAACTGTCAAAACAACTGCTGTCGCACGGGATTGAACTCTCTGAAAGGACGGTCCGCTATTACCTTAAGCTGTTGGACGAGTGTGGATTTACAGAGGTTAAGGGTAAAAGAGGGAGAACCATTACTGAAAACGGGAAGGAAGAGTTGAATCATGCCTTTGTTTCAGAAAGGGTAAATTTTGTCATAAGCAAAATTGACAGCCTTTCATTCCTGACCGATTTCAGCGTTGACACTTTAAAGGGGAACATTGTCTTGAATATATCCTTTTTTCACGAAAAAAAGCTTCGGGAAGCGCTGCGCATAATGGCCGGCATCTTCGATTCTCCCTATGCAATGAGCAACAGGATCATTATTGAGAAAGGCGGCGGAAGGATCGGAGACGTCATTGTGCCGCGGGGGACTGTGGGTATTGGAACGATATGCAGCATCACGTTGAACGGGATATTCCTCAAAGCCGGCATATCTGTTACCTCAAAATACGGAGGGGTTGTTGAAGTTGAAGACGGTAGCCCCAGGCGTTTCACGTCACTGATAAGCTACGAGGGCTCCTCTGTTGACCCGCTGGAAATTTTTATCAAAAGCGGTATGACAGACGTTATCGGTGCGATAAAACAGAAATCAGGGAAAATCCTTGCAAGCTTCAGGGAAATCCCCGTAGTGAGTATTAATGAGGCGGAAAAACTACGAGATAAACTGTCGAAGAAGGCGCTTGGCGGAAGGATTATATTTGGCAAACCAAACCAACCCCTGCTGGACATCCCGGTAGGGGTTGACAAGGTGGGTGTGATAGTTGCCGGCGGTCTTAATCCCGTTGCCGCGGTTGAAGAGTCCGGAATTTCTACTGTTACCCATGCAATGTCAACTCTGTATGAGTATTCTAAACTATCGAGTTTTAATGATGCAGTAAGCTCCTTTATCTATCAATAAAACAGACCAGTTTTTGAGACTGTATATCTCCAATAATCCTTAAATGATTCTCCGATACATCAAACACCCTGACAACATCCCTGTATTTATCATATGCGGGCAGCAGCCTGTCAGATATCTCCGGGAAACTGTCCAGCAGGTTATTGTTGAAGATGACATTATCGGTTTCGGGGAAAAGCGCTACATAAAAAATGTCTGTCTCGACCAGGTCCTGAAAAAAATGTGTTCCGTAAGAAAGCTCAGGCATAAGATTGCTTGCTGTATATGCTATCTCACCCATTATAGATATGTTGTTGATCTCAGAAAACCGTACAGGCACCCCTAAGGATGGTGTAGTTGTACCCCACCTCCCGGGACCCAGCAGCATGGTCTGCATATTTTCCCTGTCGGAAATGAGTTTGTTCAGTTTCCCGATTAACCTCGCAATATCGTATTTCTGTGACAGGGGCAGGCCGATATAGCGTTCAGGGACCACATAGATAATTCTTTTTACCGGCTGCGAGATGCTTCCTCCCATAAAATGACCTTCTGACTGAAAGAGGATCGTGTTTTTGTCGAGGTTCACAGGAATATGCATCTTTCTTATTTCTCCTTTAGTCTGGAGAGGCCTGCACTGCAAAAGGTTAATCTTGTATTCGTGATAGCGCGTAAAATTGACCGTGAATTCAATTTCTACGGGATAATTATAAACACTTTCAAGTTTTTTGAGCATCCTGTGCATAATGCCTGCAAAAGAAGTACGGGAAAACAGGTTGTCAAAGGTAAGCACCCATGCCTCCTGTTCTTTCATGCCCATGGCCCTCATTGTTTCCGATGTTTCATGGTCTCTTACGCCAAAGAACTCCATTTTTTTGCCAAATCCAGGAGCAATCTCTTTCAGGAAAGAGACCGTTTCCAGTTTGTTGTCTTTAATATTGAGCACGTCCACATCGTGCTGAGAAAACCTTCTCGCATCTTCCATGCTGCCGTGAGGGCTGACCAATGGATTATCGAGGGCGACAATGCGGGGATAATCGTTCTCAACACGATTTACGGCCCTTGTTCCAAGCCCGAGGACCATTCTGAGCATGCCCGCCTTCGGGTCCATTCCCTCTTTCCACACGAAGGTATTATAAGAGACACCAACGCCTGCAAGATCAGGATAATAAAAATGCTTCCTGTAGGAGCCGGAAACACGCTGGATAAGCAAAGCCATCTGTTCGTCCTGCTGGTCGAGTCCTCTCTGCAGGCGGTAGGTTAGGGCATCTTCATCCATGGAGCTTGCGAAAATCCTCCTGACGCATTCGACGAAATCTGTATAGCGTTTCTCCGGTGGGCCCTGATTTGTGAGGAAAATGCTTTCGTACTTCCCTGCAAAGGCATTTCCAAATGCGTCCTCAAGAAGGCTGCTGGAGCGCACGATAATGGGGGACTGGCCAAAATACTCGATTAATTGCTGAAACTGTTCTTTAATTTCATCGGGAAATACGCCTTTAAGCATCTTTTCCCGTAAAGGACCGGCAGTATCAAAATAACCTTCCTCGGTTTTCTGCTCCATCCTCAATTTCCACAGACCGTTCTGAACGATGTATGTATAAAAGATATCAGAACCGACATAAAAGGAATCGTGGTGTTCGAGATAGTTGTGCCAGTTCAGAATATTGTCCCCGTATAAAATCTTTCTGGCAAGCAGCATACCTACTGTCTTGCCGCCAATGAATCCTGTTCCAATCATTCTCGATTTTATCTTCAACAGATCATCAAGTGAAAAATTCTCCTTTGTCAGAGAGAGTATCCTGTTTTCCCTGCCGATCATGATCCGGCAGAGGGTGTCAACCATTTCCTGTATTTCGTCTTTATCAGCGGGCTGCTTCACAAGGTCTTCCGCCCTAAGGAAGAGTTTGTCCCAGTAGTCTAACTGTCGCCGCACACTTTTCATCTCTTTCCTGGGTATATCTGAAAAAAGCTGTGTTGCGTCAACACTGTCAGTAATAGGTATAAACAGATCTTCCTCTTCAAGGTGGGGAAGAAACATGGTTGGAGAATAGCGGTTCCAGACCTTCAGGGGGTGTATGTAGTGGCTTCCCTCGCGATTATACACTTCCAGCAGCAGCTGGGTTGTCTCCCGGATACGTGCAATTGTTTTGAATGAATGGTTGTGCCGTAGTAGAGAAAAATATGCGATAGTATCCAGCTCAAAAAGGTAAGGACATATGATGACAAAAAAATTACCGATCATCAAATCAGTTGCCCATGCTGAAAGCAGGTAGGAAAGACAGTCAAAGACATAAAACGCCTTTTTCCCTTCCTGCGTTGCGATGTTGTATACCTGGGTGGTAAATGCCTCGAATCCGCTATGTGCATCCAGGTTGTACCTGGTTATATTACCGCCTTCTTTGACAAGTTCCTTATGGTCGGCAAACCTTACGTAAACGATCTTTCTTCCGTCTTTCATTGCCTTTTCAACATAGGGGTTCACATAATGAAGGTAGTCCTCGATTTTATCAACCTGCCATACGACATTATCGCCAATGCGCAGGCCGTCAAGTACTTTATCGAGGCCATTGAGACCGGTGCTCGCATTAATAAGCGGTTTCATTGCCCATCCCTTAATCAAACATTACAGGAATTTCCTGATTCTGCTCTCTATTTCTTCAAAGCTAAAGAGCCTCTTAAAGTCAATAAGCCCGGCAAGGGCCCGGGAGTATGCCCGTACACCCGTCTCTTCAAGAATGGAGACGGGATTCAGCCCGCCAATTACGATGGCCCCTATCCTGCCTTCGCTTACAGGGATGTCAAGGAGGCTCTGGCCCGGCATGCCCACTCTTACAAGTCCTCCGAGTCCTATCCTGTCCAGCATCCCGGCAAGGTGTATAACAGTATCCCTGCTCTCTGCGGGAAACTCCCTGAAACTTGCCCCTATCTTGCCGTTACCCGTTCTTATAGCACCCATGTAATCGGTCATCCCGCTCCGTATGAATACTTCAAGCGGGTCTATGCTTGTCCCGTCGTACATGATAATCTCGACAAACCTGACCGGTTTTTTCTCCTTAATTTCCAAAAGGCCGCCAAAGCGTGAAACAGTAGGAATGCCATGTTTTAATAATACACCATTAAGGGTAATTGAGCAAACAGTGCCAATACCTATCATTTTTTCCGGCACATTGATATGCCCCAGGGATTCCCCGGGTTCCAGGAAGGTCATCAGGTGGCCCATTGCATACCCGCCTGCGTAAACTTTAATAATATCAGGGATTTTTTTTGCAAACTGGCCCGGCTCCACCAGGGTTACATTAATAACAACCGTACCGGAGGTTGTATTCAGGTCAAAATTCATCTGGTATGTCATCTGGTCAATTTTTGCCGATAAAAAGCCTACCCTTTCGATAATTTTTGAAGATTCAAGCTCTGTTAAACCGGATTGCGTTATCCGGTGTCCCTTTTTCCCATTGCTTGTGGTAAGCCCATCCCGATCCAGATGCTGAAGATACAGCCGAACTGTCCTCTCACTCATCTCATGGCCAAGTGCTGACAGTTCATCGGCTATCTTCGGGCTGGAAAGGGGGGATTCAGTGTTCTTTAAAACGTTTAACAATAACAATTCTTTCCTTTTCTTTCTGTCAATCATGTTTCAATGTCCTTTCGCTGCTGCATGTAATATAACGGCAAATTATACTATGTTTAATGGCAATATTGCCGTTAAACATAGTATAATAAAACGTATTAAATATGGCAACATAATTTAATATATTCTCTAAAAGCAATATATACTTGACAATAAATATTTATTTTGATAAATAAAATGATAGTAATACATTATTAATATGGCAATGGAATGCCGTTGCAATGGTAATATGTTACCGATTAGAAAAAATCAGGAGGATACACATGATAGAATGGCCAAAATCAAATGATGCGATTGGGACGGTTAACCGGGGCAATCCGGCAGAATCGGGATTATGTACATTATGCCGCGCTGACTGCAAGGGAAGATGCGAAACCTGGATCTCCAGTTTGAAGGGAAGGAAGGTTCTTTACCCGAGAGATTTTGGATATATTACTGCAGGGAGCGCGAACACATGTCACATTGGTGTTTCATATAACTCATTGAGGGTTCAGGGGTACAATTATGGTGCATACGGTCTGCCGAACGGACTGTCAAGTTCCGCAGATGACTGTATTTTCCCTAACGTAAGTCTGGAAACAGAATTTGGAAACGAAGAGAAGACGAAGTGCCGGATCCCCATTATGACCGGCGCATTGGGCTCAACCTTTATTGCAGCGAAGTACTGGGATTCTTTTGCCATTGGCGCAGCCCTTGTGGGAATACCCATCGTTATCGGCGAAAACGTAGTTGGTATCGACAGAGAGGCAGTAATAAAAAACGGCAAGATAGAAAAGGCCCCTGAACTGGACAGAAGAATTGACACATACCTCAAATATTTCGACGGATACGGGGCAATTATTGTCCAGATGAACGTGGAAGACACGAGGAATGGTGTTGCAGAATACGTTATCGGCAAGTACGGCGAAAAGGTGATTATTGAGCTTAAATGGGGCCAGGGGGCCAAAGACATCGGCGGCGAGATACAGGTTGACAGTCTTGGTTATGCCCTCTTTCTGAAAGACAGAGGATATGTTGTTGACCCTGATCCGACAAGACCCGAAGTCCAGAAGGCCTTTGAACACGGCGCTATTAAAGCCTTTGCAAGGCACAGCAGGCTCGGATATACAGACCTTTCATCACCTGATAAAGTACAGGAAAATTTTATGCAGTCCGTTGAGTACCTCAGGAAGATAGGGTTCAAGAGGATCTCATTAAAGACAGGCTCTTATGGTATGGAAGCCCTTGCCATGTCGATAAAGTTCGCAACCGATGCAGGGCTTGACCTCCTTACAGTGGATGGTTCCGGCGGAGGCACAGGAATGAGTCCATGGAATATGATGGAGACCTGGGGCGTTCCTTCAATTCTCCTCCACTCAAAGACATATGAATATGCATCAATGCTTGCAGCGAAAGGCGAAAAAGTTGTTGATATCGCCTTTGCCGGCGGCCTTGCACGGGAAGATCATATATTCAAAGCGCTCGCCCTCGGCGCGCCGTTTACAAAACTTATATGCATGGGAAGAGGCGCAATGATACCTGGATTCGTAGGTTCGAATATCGAAGGCGTACTGAAACCGGAACGGAAGAAAGAAGTGAACGGTAACTGGGATGATCTTGCCCCGGCCGTAAAAGAACTCGGTTCAACCCCTGAAGAGATATTTGCCGGTTACTATGACGTTCAGAAAAGGGTCGGGGAAGAGGGAATGAAAGATATTCCCTTTGGTGCAATCGCCATGTGGACGCTTGCCGATAAACTTGCTGCAGGGCTTCAGCAGCTAATGGCCGGTGCACGCAAATTCTGCCTCCCTGAGATTTCCCGTAATGATGTCTTCTCCGGAAACAGGGAAACCGAAAAAGAAACAAAGATTCCATTCATAACCGATGTTATGGATGAAAGCGCCAAAAGAATCCTCAATACAGATTACAAGGTTTTTGCGAAAAAGGCAGGTTCCCGCTCATAATACATATTTCACCCGGGGTCTGCCGTTGCGGCAGACCCCATCAAACTATTTCCCAAAGTTCCTTCGATACTTAATGTTGTTCTCGTATACGGTTACCTCAAAAGTAATATGCAAGGGTTGGCTCCGTCTGCGTTGTATGTGGTTGATGCAAGGATAGCAATGGATTTGAGCGAATAAATATCTAAAATCATTGTGTCCTGATAAGACAATCTGGTAAACTCTCGAATGGAAAAAGACGGGTCAGGGGTCAGGGAGCAGGGGAAAAATAACTCAACACTCAACACTCAACACTCAACACTTTCTTACTTCAAAATCTTCACCAGCCGCAACATCGCTGTTATGCTCATCCTGGGTTTTTCTTCAGGGCTGCCGCTGCCGCTGACAGGCGGAACGCTGCAGGCGTGGCTTACCATGACAGGCGTTGATTTACGCACTATAGGTATTTTCTCGCTCGTGGGGCTGCCCTACACGCTGAAATTTCTATGGTCTCCCCTTATGGATCGTTTCGTACCCCCATGGTTTGGCCGCAGGCGCGGGTGGATGATTCTCGCGCAAATATGCCTTCTCCTCGGTATTGCCGTAATGGGCTTTATTTCCCCTCAATATGCGCCTTTAACGCTTGCAGCCCTTGCTATTTGTGTCGCCTTTGTTTCTGCCTCCCAGGATATTGTTGTTGATGCTTACAGGACTGACGTTCTTCGCGAAGCGGAAAGGGGCCTTGGGGCTGCCACATTTGTAACCGGTTACCGCATAGCAATGCTTGTTGCCGGGGCGCTGGCGCTCATCATGTCTGACCGGATAGGCTGGCAGAATACATATCTGATAATGGCGATGCTAATGGTGCTCGGCATGGCAGGAACTATCCTCGGGCAGGAACCTGATAAAAAAGTAATGCCGCCGAAAACAATTGAAGAGGCAATATGGGGGCCGCTCAAGGATTTTATTGCACGTCCTTCGGCCATAGCTATACTTCTATTAATCATACTCTATAAGCTGGGTGATGCCTATGCGGGAACCATGACCACAACATTTTTATTGAGGGGTGTGGAATTTTCCCCGACAGAAGTGGGTACAATAAACAAGGGCATGGGTCTTGTTGCAACCATTGTTGGTGCGCTGTTTGGTGGTACTCTGATGGTGAGACTTGGCCTTTACCGTTCACTCATGGTATTTGGAATGCTGCAGATGGTTTCCAACCTTACTTTTATGATCCTTGCCTGGACCGGAAAAAATTATGGAGTGATGGTCTTTGCCGTGGCGTTTGAGAACCTTTCCGGCGGCATGGGGACGGCAGCCTTTGTAGCGCTTCTGATGGCCCTGTGTAACCAGCGTTACAGCGCTACCCAGTTTGCATTATTATCGTCCCTTTCAGCCCTCGGCAGGGTTTTTATTTCCCCCACATCGGGGTATGTTATTGAATCGATAGGGTGGGCAATGTTCTTCCTCCTCACGACCTTCACCGCACTGCCTGGATTGTGGCTTTTGTGGCGCCTCAGAGATGCTATTGGCCTGCTGAAAGGTGAAAAGTGAGAAGCTTTAATCCTGCCGAAGGCGGGACAAGGTGAAAGGTGGTAAAACCCGTGAAAAGCGATGTCCGATATTCGAGCTTAAAAATATAATTGTTTCATAGATTGCTCAATGGTATCATGTAATATGACAGACAAGGGAATTGTTGATTCATCGGGCGGTTCGGCAGCAACCGTGAAAAATCCTGACAATTTAATTGTTGTTAATCCCGACGCGCCTCCCTACGACACATTGCATCTGTGTATTTATATGAGGGAACTTTTAGACGAAGCAGAGAAAGAGCTCGAAGCCGCAAAGAGAGAAGAAGGATAGCGGACGGCAAAATAGTTATAAAGGTTTTGGTAAAACGTAAGGAATTTCAGGGAGGAAAAAATGATAAAAACATCTCTCGTTTTATTGGTCTCATTGGTTCTATTGCTTATAATACCTGCCGGCTTCACAGTCCATGCCGCGGAACAGCGATCAACAGGCATAGAAGATCAGACAGGGATGGAAGTAACCGTATACAACAGCAACATCGGTCTTGTGAAGGACAGGAGACAGATAAAGCTCCAGAAAGGCATTCAGGAGCTTAAGTTTATGGATGTGGCAGCACAGATCATCCCCACAAGTGTCAGCATAAAGCCCCTTTCCAGTCCGGACAGTTTTACTATATTGGAGCAAAATTATGAGTATGACCTTCTAAGCCCCAGGAAGCTCCTCGATAAGTATGTAGGCAAAGAATTAAAGCTCATAACGAGGAATCCATATACAGATAAAGAAGAGATAGTAACGGCAACGCTCCTTTCGAATAACGAGGGAACCCCGGTTTATAAAATCGGCAACGAGATTACATTCAATCACCCCGGGAGGGTCATATTCCCCGAAGTCCCGGAAAGCCTCATATCGAAACCAACACTTCTGTGGCTTCTTGACAGCAGAACGTCCTCTTCGCAGAAGATTGAAGCCCTGTATCTTACCAACGGGATTAACTGGCGCGCCGATTATATCCTTGTCCTGAACGACAAAGATACATCATCAAACGTGTCCGGATGGGTAACGATAGACAATAAAAGTGGTGCAACTTACAATAATGCGGCTTTAAAGCTTGTCGCAGGAGATGTCAACAGGGTAAAGGAAGAGCGGAGAATGGAGATGGATGCCGGTATGGCGCCTATGGCAAAGGCAGCAGCCCAATTCAAAGAAGAGACATTTTTTGAATACCATATTTACACGCTCGACAGGAAGGCAACCGTTAAACAGAACCAGACAAAACAGATCAGTTTGCTGAATGCTTCAAACGTTCCGGTGAACAAACAATTCATATATCAGGGCCGTGATTATTATTACCGGAATTATTATGGCGAGCCCTTCCAGAATGAAAAAGTAGGGGTTTTTATTGAGATTGCCAATAAAAGCGAGCATAATCTTGGTATGCCCCTCCCCAAGGGGATTTTAAGGATGTACAAGCATGATCCGGACGGAAGCCTTCAGTTTATTGGGGAGAATTCCATACAGCACACCCCGAAGGATGAAAAGATCAAGGTGAAAATCGGCGATGCCTTTGATGTTGTTGCCACCCGGAAGCAGATGCACTGGGAAAAGGTGGCCAAAAACATAAACGAAGTTGCTTATGAGATATCATTGAGGAATCACAAGAAAGAGGATATTACAGTAAAGATTATAGAGCGTCTCTTCGGAGACTGGAAGGTCCTTGAATCATCTAACAGCTACAAAAAAGAAGATTCCACGACAGTATCGTTTAATGTGCCGGTTATGAAGGATGGCGAGACAAAGCTTGTCTATAAGGTGAGAATAAAGTATTGATAAGAAAGTGAAACGTGAAAAGGGAAAGGTGAAAGGTGAAAAGGGAAAGGTGAAAGGTGAAAAAGACTGTTCAAGTTTCAACGCCGAGTATAGAACAGCCTCTTTACGGATTTGCTTTCACTTGAACCCTTGACCCCTTGAACCCTTTCTTGCGTCACGCACTACGTAATTTAAGGAGGTAATCTAATGAAAACTTATATTAAAACGATTTCTATCTTTATTATCAGCGGACTGATTCTTGCGGGTCTGTACTCATTTTCGGAAGGGTCTGACTGGAAGTTGTATTATGCAACCGACTCCGGTTTGAAATATTTCTATGACAAGGAAACCCTTGAATTCCCCGATAAGGGCATTAAAAAGGTATGGCAGAAGGTTTCAAAGGGCATCGGAAAGGATGAAAATCAGGATATGTTTAAGATGCATGTAGAGCTGAACTGCAAAACGAAAGTCTATGAAATATTGTCCATTGTAGAATATGACGGCGTAAACGAAATGGTTATAGGCTTTGAGGATTACAAAAGCAGGCCCCCTACAAGCGATCTCCCCTTAGAGTCACGAGTGGGGGCATTGTATGATAATATCTGTCCCTGATTAAGGCCAATCCTCAACGCAGAACGGGAATCTACTTTCCAATGTTTTCAACCATCAGTTTTGCCACGGCCTTTGCGAATGCGGCAGGGTCTTTCGGTTTTGAACCCTCAAGGAGAAGCGCCTGATCGTAGAGGAGCTTTGTATATTCATCCAGAACGGGGCTCCGCTTATCTTTTTCAAAGATTGTGTTCATGGCAGCGAAGAGCGGGTGCGCCGGGTTGATTTCGAGGATTCTCTTCCGCTGAGGCACATCCTGTCCCATGGCCTTCAGGAGTTTTTCCATCTGGGGATCCATATCCCCCTCATCGGCTACAAGGCAGCAGGCGGAGTCGGTAAGCCTTCCTGAAAGCCGCACGTCTTTTACGTCATCCTTTAAAGTGTCCTTAACGAGATCGAGGAGTTTTCCATATTTTTTCCGGGCATCTTTCTTTTCGTCTCCTTCTGTTTTGTCAAGGCTGATATCCCCTTTGCTTACAGATTTTAATTTTTTCCCTTTATATTCAAAACCGGTAAATATGAAATCATCAATTTCATCAAGAAAGATGAGTACTTCAATATCTTTATCCCTGAACGCTTCCAGGTAGGGAGATTTCATAACTTCGTCAAGAGACGTTCCTGTGGCGTAATAGATCTCTTTCTGGTCTTCCTTCATGCCTTCAATATAGTCCTGGAAAGTCCTTAATTTACCATCATCTGTTTTTGTGGACGGGAAGAGTAAAAGGTCAGCGATTGTTTCCCGTCTCGTGAAATCAAAGTGGATACCTTCCTTTAAAACCCTTCCGAATTCTTTATAGAATGTGAGGTACTCGCCGTACTCGTCTTTATTCATATCGGCTAAGGTTTCGAGCACCTTTTTAGTTATATTCGTTTTTATAATTTCAACCTGGCGGTTATTTTGCAGGATTTCCCTCGATACATTCAGGGGGAGGTCTGATGAATCCACAACCCCTCTCACAAACCTGAGGTACGGAGGGATCAGATCTTCACAGTGGTCCATAATCTGAACCCTTTTTACATAAAGAACGGGGCCGATCTCATAATCTTTGTAAAATATGTTGAAAGGCGCCTTGGAAGGAATGTAGAGGAGCGCTGAAAATTCCGATGTACCTTCTGCCTTATAATGAATTACCTTTGCCGGCTCTGTAAAGTCGTGAGAGATGTGCTTGTAGAACTCATTATATTCTTCCTTTGTCACCTCTGACTTGTCTTTAAGCCATATGGCCTTCATGGAGTTTAAGGTTTCCTCCTCTTTGACCTTGACCTTTTCACCTTTCTTCAGCGTACTTTCCTGTTCCTTTTCAACCTCCATGACAACTGGGTGTTCAATGAAATCCGAATATTTTTTCACGACGCTGCGGATTTCCCATTCGTTGAGATATTTTTTCTCCTCTTCCATAAGATGCAGGATAACATCTGTGCCTTTTGCCTCTTTGTCAATATCTTCAACGGTGTACGTACCGTCGCCGGTTGATTCCCATTTAACGCCCGTTTTGTCCTTCAGGCCGGCATGTCTTGAAATGACCGTAATTTTGTCCGCTATCATGAATGATGAATAAAAGCCCACGCCGAACTGGCCTATCAGTTCGGGATTATCTTTTACCTCTTTGCTTTGCAGTGCTGCGAGAAACTCTTTTGTACCGGAATGTGCAATGGTCCCGAGGGCTTCAATGATTTCATCTTTTGTCATACCTATTCCGTTGTCGCTTATTGTCAATGTGTCCGCATTTTTATCCGCAATTATTTTAATCTTCCAGTTCCCGTCGTTCTCCAGTATATCGCTTTTTGTCAATGACTCATACCGGGCCCTGTCAACGGCGTCGGAGGCGTTTGAGATAATCTCCCGTAAAAACACCTCTTTATGGGAATAAAGGGAATGGATCATCAGATCGAGTAATTGCTTCACTTCAGTTTTAAATTCTAACTTTTCTACAGACATAATTCGCCACCTCAATAATATTTTTTGTAATTGGTCACAGAAACGAAACTAAAAATATATATAAGTCCGGTTTGGCCTGTAGTCAAGGTATAGCCGGCTCTCAAAAAAAACATAGCTCCACCAAAAAAATAATCAGGAGAGTCAATTGTAATGAAAGTAAGGATGAAACCATCAAATTTGTAGACATGGGTCCGCACGACAAGGCATATCTTCAGAGTTAACGGCCTGTTGTTTTGCTTATTCCTGTAGACATTAATGTAAGGAATCGCTATAATCAAATTTATGGGGACCGATAACATTATTTTCCTTGAAATTCTTGAATGGTTCGATGAAACCGGGAAAGTCATTGTTCACAGAATTCCGGAGGACGGCTCCGGAGAAATAAAATATGGCGCCCAGCTCATCGTCCGTGAAAACCAGGCAGCGGTCTTTTTTTATCAGGGGAGAGCGCTCGATGCGTTCGGCCCGGGGAGACACACCCTGGCTACAGCAAACATCCCTATTTTGACAAAGATCTTAAGTATCCCCTGGGGCATGAAAAGTCCTCTCCGTGCAGAAGCCTATTTTGTAAGTATGAAAACATTCACAAATTTCAAATGGGGTACACGTGATCCCGTTGCCTTCAGAGACAATGAACTTGGCCTTATACGCCTCAGGGCGTTCGGAGTGTTTAATATAAGAATTCTTCAGCCTGTTCTTTTCATTAACACCCTGGTCGGCACCCAGGGCATATACACGACTGAGGAAATCGAAGATTATCTGAGCAACATTATTGTATCCCGTTTTAACGATTATCTGGGTGAACACCTTGATACAATGCTTAACCTTCCCGGAAAATATGAGTCCATTTCGGAAGGTCTTACAAAACAATTACAGGATGATTTTACTCACTACGGGCTGGGATTGGCAAGCCTTTACATCAACTCCATCACCCCGCCCCAGGAAGTGCAGAAGGCAATTGATGACAAGAGCAGACTTAATATCTTTGATGATCTGAATAAATTACTGCAAATGAAGGCTGCAATGTCATTAGAAAAGGCATCGGAAACCCAGGGTGAAGCAGGTGCAGGCCTTGGTATGGGAATGGGTTTTATGATGCCGGCAATGTTCGCGAATGCCTTCAAGCCAACCCAGGACCAAATGGAAAACCGGGGAACATCTATCTGTTCAGATTGTAAGCAATCCATTCCGCAAGAGGCAAAATTTTGTCCGCACTGCGGTCACCAGATTCTTATATTCCACCAATGTGCCAAATGCGGTAAAAACCTGCCGCCCAATGCGAGTTTTTGTCCTGTATGCGGGAATTCTACATCAGAAAAACCTCAACCCACAAAGTGTTCTCTCTGCGGAACCGAAAATCTCCCAAAATCAATTTATTGCAATCAATGTGGTGGAAAAATCGAATAAAGTGAACAGCGGAAGTTGGGAGATCCAACATCAATGTCCTCAATGCGGTGCACCCGTTACCATTGAAGAAACAGACCGGCTTTTTCTCTGCCCTTTCTGCAGGGTAAAGCTCTATCTCTCGACTCCGGATTATTTACGGTACTATTTATCTCCTCCCGATAAGGCAGTGAAGGAATTGATTTACATACCTTACTGGCGTTTCAAGGGGATAGCCTTTTTCTATGAGGCGCTTCAGATTAAAGAGACGCTCATCGACGCTACAATTTCAGCCACCAGATGTAAGTATTTCCCGGCAACCCTTGGTTTGCGGCCGCAGACATTACAATTAAAGTTCGCAGCGCCCGGGATGGAAGGAAGCTTTCTCGGGCACGATATACCCATTGAAGAGGCCTTTATTTCCCCCACACCTGACAAAACTTACATAGGTGAAACGATAAGCCTGATTTACAGCCCGGTATTTATAAAAAACGAAACCGTACATGATGCCTTTACTGAGAAGCCTTTGGCTATGCTATCTGAAAGCGAATTCAATACGTTTACTGGTTTGATGGAGAAGGCTGACTGGCAGACCCGATATCTTGCCACTTTATGTCCTGACTGTGGATGGAATCTCGAAGGGGAAAGAGACAGTTGTGTCCTGTTCTGTAAAAACTGTAATTCAGCATGGCAGTCATCCGGTCATGGATTTGAAAAACTTGGCTTTGCTGCGGCAAACGACAGAAAAGAAAATATGTTTTACCTGCCGTTCTGGAAAATCCAGGTACAGATCGAGGGATTAGAGCTTAAATCATATGCTGACCTTATAAAGTTAGCAAATCTTCCCAAGGCGATAAAGGATGAATGGCATGACCCAGGGTTATGCTTCTGGGTACCTGCATTCAAGGTACGGCCTGAGCTTTTCCTGAGGATTGGGCGATCTGTTACCATAGCAGAATCCCATGGAAGCATGGAGGAAAATCTTCCAAAAGGGTTCCTGCACCCCGTCACACTTCCTGTAACCGAAGCCGGGGAGTGCCTTAAACTGATCATAGCGGATATTGCCATAAACAAGAAGAAGGTATTTCCCATGCTTAAAACAATCAACGTACATGTAGTGGAATATCTATTGGTTTTCTTACCGTTCAGCCTTGAAAGGGATGAACTTTATAGTCCCCTGCTGCACCTTACAATCAATAAGAATGCCCTTAAGTTCGGACGAAACCTTTAGAAACATAGTTATCCGGCGAAAGCTGCGCAAAACCGGTTTGAGCAGCAAGCCGGATACAGGTTATAACTTAAACAACAGCTCCGTATACGTCGGTACAGGCCACATATCCCTTGGAACGATCATTTCCAGGCTGTCAATATCTGTGCGCAGGGCCTGCATTGCCGTGATGACCTTATCACGGTAGGCTTCCGCTTTTTTAACGGTTCCGTCTATGCCCTGTGCCTTTGCTACTGATGCTTCAAGCTTTGCAAGGTTCTTATAAGAAGATGCTAACAGAGTGCTGAGCTTCTTAAGGAGATCCTCCTGAACAGGGGCCGCAACCGACACAGCGCCAAAACTGGAAATGGAGTCGGCCAGAAAGGTTGCATATTCGATTCCTGCGGGTATGAATTGTTTCCCGACCATATCTATTGCCGCCAGGGCTTCGATATTGATCTGTTTCGAGTAGTGTTCGACATAGATTTCGTAACGAGAGTGCAGTTCTTTGTGCGAAAAGATGTCATACTTTTCAAAGAGCTTAAGGGCTTTATCCGTAATGAATGCCTTTAATGCATCTACAGAGTTTCTTACATTGGGCAGGCCGCGTTTTTCCGCCTCTTTCACCCATTCTTCCGCATAATTATTCCCGTTAAAAATCACCCGGCCGTGCTTCATGTAGGTTTCCCTTATGATCGCTGCTGCTTCGGCATTCTTGTCCCTTGCCTTTTCCAGGCGTGTGGCAATTTCGTCAAGGGTTTCAGCCGCTATGGTATTCAAGGCGACATTCGGTCCGGCAATCGACTGTGCTGAACCGACCATCCTGAACTCGAACTTGTTGCCGGTGAAGGCAAAAGGAGAGGTCCTGTTGCGGTCGGTATTGTCCCTGGGGATTATGGGCAGCGTATCCACACCAACGCTTACAAACTGTGCACCTTTGGCGGAGATTTTTTCGCCCTTTGAAATTTTCTCCAGGATCTCCGTCAACTCTTCGCCCATAAAAATAGAGATAATGGCCGGGGGCGCTTCATTGGCACCCAGGCGGTGATCATTTCCGGCACTCGCGCAGGTAGCCCGCAGAATGTCTGCATGCTTGTCAACAGCCTTTACCAATGCGCTTAGAAATAACAGGAATTGAACATTTTCACCGGGCGTGTTGCCGGGCTCAAGCAGATTGATGCCGTCATCCGTGGATAGAGACCAGTTGTTATGTTTGCCGGAACCATTAATGCCGGCATAGGGTTTTTCATGAAGCAGGCAAACCAGGTCATGACGGAAGGCTACCTTCTGCATGGTTTCCATGACAAGCTGGTTGTGGTCGGTTGCAATGTTTGTGGTGGTAAAAATAGGGGCCATTTCATACTGCGCCGGTGCTACCTCGTTGTGTTTGGTTTTGGACATGATGCCCATTTTCCACAGTTCAATATCGAGGTCATGCATGTAATCGGAAACCCTGTCTTTAATAGCGCCGAAATACTGGTCCTCAAGCTCCTGGCCTTTTGGGGCCGGTGCGCCGAAGATTGTCCGCCCTGCCAGCATTAAGTCAATCCGCTCCAGGTAGAATTTTTTATCGACCAGAAAATATTCCTGTTCAGGGCCTACAGTGGAGGTTACTTTTGTGGAAGGGGTATTGCCCAGGGCCTTTAAAACCCGCAAGGCCTGTTTTGAAACAGCAGTCATGGAGCGCAGCAGGGGTGTCTTTTTATCGAGAGCTTCGCCTTTATAAGAGTAGAATGCCGTTGGAATTGTAAGTGTGACGTTGCCGCTTTCGTCTTCTTTCAGGAATGCCGGCGAGGTGCAATCCCAGGCAGTATAACCTCTTGCCTCGAATGTGGCACGCAGGCCGCCGCTCGGAAAGGACGATGCATCAGGCTCACCCTGAATCAGCTGCTTGCCGGAAAATTCCATAATCACACTGCCGTCGTCCGCCGGGGATATGAAAGAGTCATGCTTTTCAGCAGTGATGCCCGTTAACGGCTGGAACCAATGCGTATAGTGAGTTGCCCCCTTCTCTATGGCCCAATCCTTCATGGCATTTGCAACCATGTCGGCGATATCCGGCCGCAAAGGAATGTCTTTTTCAATCGTTTCCTTCAGAGCCCTGTAAATTTGTTTGGGCAGCCTTTCTTTCATCACCTTATCGTTAAAAACATTAGATCCGAATATTTTTGTAAGTTCCATGATTTCCTCCTATTCTAAATTTCTGAGACATTGGCTGTTTTGAACTGCTTCGTTCGGTATGTGTGAAAACCTCGAGGTCGTTGAGGTGTGATATATACACGTCGATGTGTAATGCTGCTGAGAGCAATTTTACAAGTAAACTGATGTTATTTTTGGTAACCATTTTATCAGGTCAAACAGGCAAAAGGAGCATTGTGCACCTCATCTCTTTAGGCAGTTTACTATCTCTCCCACATACATCCTGTGATAGTCTTTCAAGGGATAAAACTCATCTATTGCATGGTCCAGGAAGTGGGCTGGTATCATATCCTGAAAATATATCTTTTTGCATATTAATACTAACCGTGCTTCAGCAAAATAGATTGAATCTTTATCAAAGACAGGGGTAAGACCTGTTTCTGTTACCTTATTGAAATCTCTTCCTGATTTTGTGCCGCAGTAGGTCAAAACATCCCGGTATTGTTCTTCAAGGAAGGAAAGCGTATAGGTGCTGCACTTTTCCATAAATTCATAGGTGTAACGGTTGGGTCTTATAACACAGAAGCAGATATTCTTATACCACAATACGCCTAAACCTCCCCAGGCGCCCGTCATAGTATTAAATGATTCCCTTGTGCCGGCAGTAATAAGCATCCAGTCTTTGCCTATGAGCTTGAAAGGATTATCAGCAAGATTCTCCGGATTTATTTTATTAAAATTGTTCATCGAAACACCTCCTTATAATACATTTTCATACTCTATTTTGCCTTTATCTTCAATCATTTTCGTGAACAACCAGCATGTTTCCCGTCTCAAATGCGATTATTCGGCGAATGAAACCACCATCATCAAATCAGGCATTGAGGATCAATTATAAAACCTGTCTCGGAGCATCCCATTAGCGGCTTCTAAGTACTTGTCCAGTATACAAAAAAAGGCTTGACAAAATTTACACTTACGAGTATAAATGTCTAAAGTGGTAAAAAGTGTTATAAGGTGGGATAATGTTCGCTGGAAGATATGAATATTCCATAGACGACAAGAGCAGGGTGAGTATTCCTTCGAAGTTCAGAGAGGCGCTCTCAACAAATTATGATATGAGACTAATGCTCACAAACCTTGACGGGTGTATCGTTGGTTACCCGTATCAGGAATGGCTGAACATACAGGACAGGACATCCAGCTACGTATCCATAAAAAAAGAGGCAAGGGCCTTTCTAAGATATTTTTATTCGGGTATCACCGAATGCCCCATAGACAAGCTTGGGAGGGTTCTCATACCGCAATCTTTGAAAACTGCCGCAAACATAAAAAAGAATGTGGTCATCGTCGGTATGGGTCCGAAGATAGAAATATGGGCCCAGGAACAGTGGGAAGAGTTGGTTAAAAAGGCGATTTCAGATCCTGATCAAGTAGCAGATATTGTTTCAGAGCTTGGCCTTTAATGGGTTTCACACATATACCTGTCCTCCTTGAAGAGGTAACAAGTAATCTTGTAAGCGAAAAAACCGGGATTTTTGTTGATGCAACAGTAGGTGGAGCCGGACATTCAAGTTTTATATTAGAGAGATATGGAAATCTAAGGCTTATCGGTCTGGATGCGGACGAGAAAGCGCTGGAGATTGCCAATGAAAAGCTAACCGCCTTTAAAGACAGGGCAACACTTATCAGGGGGAATTTTAAGGATTTGAAGGCAATATTGGCATCAATAGGGGTTTCATCAATAGATGGCGTACTCTTTGATATCGGTCTTTCCACATACCAGATCACGGGGAACAGAGGATTCAGCTTTAATGATGATACCTTTCTCGACATGAGGATGGACAATCGGGAATCATTTACCGCCTATGATGTTGTAAACAGGTATAGTTATGAGGACCTTAAGGGGATTATGGAGGATTACGGCGAGGAATATAAGGCATACCGGATCGCAAAGGCGATTGTAGATGAGAGAAAGAAAAACCCCATATCAACAGCAAAGGAATTAAGCGCAATTATATTAAAGGCGAAAAGGAGGACAGGAAAAATCCATCCTGCCACAAAGGCCTTTCAGGCAATCAGAATAGAGGTGAACAGCGAGTTAAAAAACCTTACCACCGGTATTACAGATGCGGTTGATGTACTTGCTCCTCAGGGAAGGATAGGCGTTATCTCATTCCATTCCCTTGAAGACAGGATAGTAAAAAATGTATTTAAAACCTCTTCTCTGCTCATGACCATCACAAAGAAACCCATAAAAGCGGGACGGTCTGAGATGAAACAAAATCCGAGTTCCAGGAGCGCCAAGCTCAGAGTAGCAGAGAGAGAATAAAAACCCGGGGGTTATGCATATGGAGAGGCTTTATATCTCTGTGAAAAGGGAATCAACCTGCAGAAGCTTGAGGTCCACGTTTTTAATTATTTGCTTTTTTATCGGCTGCATTTTCGTGCTGTTTCTGACGAAGGGGGCCAATAACCAGCTCAGGGACGAACTGGTTGATCGGCTCATGATAGGGCGGGAGACCATAGAGGCCAACAACAATCTGAAGATGGAACTTACAGTGATAACGCGGGCAAGATATCTTGAGTTTAAGACAAAAGAAAGACTTGGATTAAAAAAACCGAAGGAAGAAGAGGTACTGGTATTGAGATGAAAAAAAAGGCTAACAGGAGGGCCTTTTTTGTCTGTGTTGTCATATGCTTGCTATATGCCTCGGTTGCTGCAAAGATTCCGGATAAATTATCCGTTAAAAGGATTACAGAAGTGCAAAATTCTGGATCAAAGAGCGCTGGCATGGTGAGCAAGGGCAGCGTACATAAAACGATCGAAGAGGTTGAAGGGGTTGTTTCCGTAAAAACGCATGCACCCGAGCATCACATTCCTCAAAAGGCGGAGCAGCGCCCGATAACCGGGGAGGATCAGATTGAGCCGTCTCTTTTTATATCGGTTCCGCTTGTCTGTTCTGCCCTTAAGGAAGGACTCATAGAAAAGGATGGATTGATTTCCGCAAGCAGAGACAGCAACAGCAATATTATCTGGAAGAAGCCTCTTGATGTATTGAACGACAAGGACGAAGAAGGTTTAAAAAACCTCTCAAAGGCAATAGGAACAAAACATATACTTAATTTTCTTAAAAAAGAAGATATTGCCCTGAACGAAAAGATCTCCGTGGAGGATATAGTCCTTGGAAAAGGATATTTCGTGGAAAAGAAGAAATTGCTGGCCGCCTATAATAACAATGTCACTGAAGATTGCAGCAGGCTCTTTCCATTTGTTGTAAGCGGCGCAGGCATTGTGAAAAACAACGGTAATTACACGTTCGTCCGTATGAAAGCAGAGCCAAGGAGTCACTATACAAAAGACGAGCAGGAGTGGCTGATGCCGAACCTGATTAACCTTCCATCAAGGCTGGCTCTTGAAAAACTCATTACTCATACGTCAAAGATTAAGATTATGGGAAGCGGCAATATAGCTGAACAATATCCAAAACCGTTTGAGAGGGTTCGAGGGGAAACGGAATGCGTTATTTATGGGAGAACGTATAAGTGAAAGAAAGGGGTCAAGGGTTCGAGGGGTCGAGGATAAGAATTAAGGGTTAAGGGGAGAAGGGGCTTTTTTAGATGAGATTGTCAGAATTAATACACGGATTGCCTGTGGTTGCCTTAAAGGGCGATACGCACATAGAGGTGGAAGGGATCACGAAAGACTCCAGAAAGGTGAAGGAAGGGTACATATTTTTCTCCACCGATAAAAGCGAAAAATATATTGAAGATGCGGCTGAAAAAGGGGCGATAGCTGTGGTTGCGGACAAAGAGCCTTCAAGGTTTTTTCAATGTTCAGTTGTCGTGAAAGATCCAAGAGAAACCCTCGGACGGGCAGCTTCAAGGTTTTACGGCTTTCCTTCTGAAAAGCTCACCACAATAGGTATCACCGGGACAAACGGAAAGACAACGACAAGTTATCTCATTGAATCAATACTGAAATCATCAGACAGAAAAGCGGGTCTCATAGGAACAATATCTTACAGATATGACGGGCGCACTATAAAGGCCGAAAATACGACACCGGGCGCCGAGGAGTTACACGGACTCCTCGGCGATATGTGTGCAGCAGATATGGAATTTGTGGTGATGGAGGTATCATCCCACGCCCTGGACCAGAAAAGGGTGGAGGGCATTCATTTTGATACAGCCATCTTAACGAACCTTACCCACGACCATCTTGATTATCATGGGGATTTCGAACACTATAAGGAAGCTAAAAAACTCTTTTTTAAGCATTATTTACCACAAAGCCCGAAAGATGATAAATACGCCATATTGAACATGGATGATCCATATATGAGTGAATTCATTCCTGATGCACCCGTGAAGACATTTTATTACAGCCTCTCAAAGAATACCGATGCATACCTCTTAAGTTACAGGGAAGACATAAATGGATTACGTCTTGAGGGTTCACTCATGGGTGATAAATTCTCCGTTACATCACCCATGACAGGCATCTTCAACGCCTCAAACATTCTTGCTGCCGGTCTTTTTGGATACACGGCAAAAATACCGCTTGAAAACATCGTTGCAGGGATTGAAGCCTTGGAAGGTGTGCCCGGGAGGCTGGAACGGGTAAAAAATACAAAAGGCATTTCCGTATTCATCGATTATGCGCATACGCCGGACGCATTAAAGAAGGTGCTCGAGATGTTATGCCGCTTGAAACCGGGAAGGCTGATCGTTGTCTTCGGGTGCGGTGGAGACAGGGATACAGCAAAAAGGCCGATTATGGGCAATATTGCTTCACGTCTTGCAGATTTCTCTATTATAACAACGGATAACCCGAGGAGCGAAGACCCGGCAGGGATCATCGATGCTATCACAAAGGGTTTTGATGGAAATTCCTATAAGATTGTGGAAAACAGGAAAGATGCTATTTTTGAAGGACTCAGGATGTCAAAGGATAACGATGTTATCCTCATAGCCGGCAAGGGTCATGAGGATTACCAGATTGTCGGGCATGAGGTATTTCACTTCAGTGACAGGGAAGTTGTTGAGGAGTTTTTCAATGTGGCACATTGATGAGATCGTAAAAGCTGTGAAAGGCATCCCTCTCAGCATAGAAAGGGAGTTCTTTACCGCAATTTCAACAGACTCCAGGAGTATCCAGGAGGGTGATCTTTTCATACCACTTTCCGGAAATAATTTTGACGGCCACGCCTTCATCCCGTTGGCATATGATAAGTCCCATGGCGGAAGCCTCTGCGAAAAAGGGCGGGAAGATATAGCAAAGAGCGCAAAAGGCACAATAATCCTCGTGGATAACACACTCCAGGCCCTTATAGATCTTGCGAAATACAAAAGAAAGCAGACGAAAGCCAAGTATATCGCCATTACCGGAAGCAACGGAAAGACCACGACAAAAGAAATACTCATCCATATTATAAAGAATAATGCCCAGGTTCATTACAATGAGAAAAACTTCAACAACATCATCGGGGTATCAAAAAGTATCCTCTCCATGGAAAGGGCACCGGAGTTTTGTGTTTTTGAACTTGGCACGAACAGCAAGGGAGAAATAAAAACACTGGCTGAAATAGTAGAACCGGATATATCGCTCATTACAAATATCAACCCTTCGCATCTGGAGGGGCTTTTTGATCTTGAGGGTGTCCTTGAAGAAAAGCTGAGCCTCTTCGCTGGTACAAAAGAAAAAGGGACAATCCTTGTGAACGCCGATGATACCTATCTTTCGACCCGCTATAAAAACGGCGCAAAACATACCCTCAGTTCATTCGGAATCATTCACGGTGCGGATTTCAACCTTGCCATCATAGAAGATTTGGGCTGGAAGGGTTATAATATAAGTCTGAAACTCTCATCCGACACAATAAAAGCAAAGACCAGCCTCCTGGGGATTCACAACCTGTATAATGTCCTTGCTGCGGCATCCATTGCATACACTATTGATGCCAGTATTAATCATATCGCCAGAGCCATAGAATCGTTCAATTCCTATTCGATGAGGTTCCAACCCGTTGAGTCCGGAAGAGGATATATGATTGTAAACGATACGTATAATGCAAATCCCTCTTCCATGCAATGGGCAATCAAGACACTCCTCAACCTGCCATGCAGGGGAAAGAGGATAGCTATTCTCGGCGATATGAAAGAGCTTGGGGATAAAACCTCTTACTACCATAAAGAGCTCGGCAGATTTTTAAGGGAAAACGGTATCTCCATGGTCGCATTGATGGGTGAATATGTAAAAGACACATTCCAGGAATTAGACGGCACCAATACGAGGATATTTGACAGCAGGCAACTGCTCGTAGAATATGTATCAAAACATGTTGAAGAGGGGGATGTGATACTCGTAAAAGGCTCAAGGGCACTAAAAATGGAAGAGATCGTGGAGGCGCTTATTTAAATGCTCTATTATCTTCTATATCCACTCCATACGACATTTTCTGTATTCAATGTATTCAGGTATATTACCTTCAGGACCGTTCTCGCTATCCTCTCCGCCCTTGTTATAAGCTTCTTTCTCACACCATATGTCATAAAGAAATTCCATGAATGGAAGATAAAGAGCGAAAAAAGGGAGGATGTTCCTGAAAGACATGTTGAGAAAGAGGGAACCCCCACGATGGGAGGATTTGTAATCCTCGTTTCTACGATAATACCGACACTCTTGTGGTCGGATTTAAAGAATTCTTACATTTGGATAGTGACATTTGCCCTCCTTTCCTTCGGAGGCATAGGATTTATGGATGACATAAAAAAACTGAGAAGCCAGAAGAACGGCAAGGGTATCTCGGGAAGAACCAAGCTATTCTTTCAGGTCTTCTTCGCTGTCCTCATAAGCGCTTTTCTGTATTCAAGGTCAGGTTTTATAACAGAACTTACCGTACCATTTTTTAAGAACATCACACCACACCTCGGCGTTTTTTATATAATACTCGGCGTTTTTATCATAGTGGGGGCATCAAACGGGGTAAACCTCACCGATGGTCTCGACGGACTCGCCATTGGTCCCGTCCTTACCGTTTGCTCCACCTTCATGCTCTTTGCCTACCTTGTGGGGAATGTAAAGTTTGCCCAGTATCTTCAGATATTCTATGTGAAAGGCGCCGGTGAACTTACCATACTGTGCGGGGCAATGATAGGCGCAGGCATCGGTTTCCTCTGGTATAATGCATATCCGGCAGAGCTCTTTATGGGGGATACGGGATCACTGTCACTGGGCGCATCGCTTGCTACAATTGCTGTCATCATAAAGCAGGAAATCCTGCTCGTTATTGTTGGCGGGATCTTTGTAATGGAAACGCTGTCTGTTATCATACAGGTGCTTTCCTTCAAGTGGAGAGGAAAAAGGGTTTTTCGAATGGCCCCGATACACCATCATTTTGAGCTGAAGGGATGGAATGAAGAAAAGATAGTAGTGAGATTCTGGATTATATCGATCATACTGGCGCTGATTGCGCTAAGCACGCTGAAGTTAAGGTGACAAATGCGGTATTTAGCTAAATTGAGGATATATGAATTTACCGGATAAAATTTTAGTAGTCGGTCTCGGGGCAACAGGCATTGCGACTGTAAAATTTCTTGCCGGCCTTGGAAAGCAGATTACTATTACTGATACAAAGAAAGAAGAGGATCTGACAGCCGCCTTGACAGGTCTTAAGGGCGTCCGGTTTGAGGGACACTTTGGCGGGCACAGGAAGGATGATTTTCTCTCCCATCCATTAATCGTGATCAGTCCCGGCGTGGACAGCAAACTTCCTGAGATTAAAGAGGCTCAACGAAAAGGCATTAAGGTATCGGGAGAAATTGAACTTGCCTCCATGTTTGTAAAGGAGCCCATCATCGCGATAACGGGGACAAATGGCAAAACAACGGTAACCTCACTTCTGGGACAGATATTTACAAAGGCATATGGTGATGTTTTTGTTGGAGGCAACATCGGGAATCCCCTCTTCAATTATGTGTTAGAGGGCAGGAAGGCAAAATATGTTATTCTCGAAATCAGCAGTTTCCAGCTCGAAACGATCGAGACCTTCCACCCGCAGACCTCAGTTCTCCTGAATATCACAGAAGACCACCTGGACAGATACAGAAACTATGAGGAGTATATAACGGCAAAATACAGGATCTTTGAAAACCAGACAGGAGTTGACTATGCGGTATTAAACGGAAACCTCAAAACCTATTATGATATAAAAGCCGATAAACTCTTTTTCACCACCCGCGAGAAACTGGATGAGGGCGCTTTCTTCGATAAGGGTAATATGTATGTGCGGTTAAGTGGCAGGGAATTTGTTTATAAAAGGGCATTATCCCCGCTTATCGGTATCCATAACACTGAAAACATCCTTTCGGCGCTTCTCGTTTCGCATATCTACGGCATTGAACAACAGGTTGTTGAAGAGGTTTTGAGAAACTTCAAGGGCCTTGCCCACAGGGTCGAGCCAATAAGGGAGTTGAATGGCGTTAGATTCTATAATGATTCAAAGGCTACGAACGTGGATGCTACACGCAGGGCATTAGAAAGTATTGAGGGAAAGGTAATCCTTATTGCCGGCGGAAAAGACAAAGGCGGAAGCTATACGGTTATTGCAGACCTCATGGATAAGGTGAAAGGCATGATCCTCATCGGTGAGGCAAAGGAACGAATATCGGATGAGCTGGGGGGGTTTGCAAAGACCTATATGGAAAAAGACCTCAACAGTGCTGCAGAGCGGGCACTTGAAATTGCTGACACAGGTGATATTGTCCTTTTTTCACCTATGTGCAGCAGTTTTGATATGTTCAGGGATTATAAAGAGAGGGGTAACATTTTTAAGAAGATTGTGGAGTCCATGTGAAGAAAGCGTGCATCTATATACTTGCAGCACTTCTCCTGTACAGCCTTTTCCGGGAGCTTAACCTCGTGAAGACGCTTTTGATATGTGCAGGCCTTGCAGCAGCTTATGTAATCTACCGTCTCCCGTCAAAATATGTCATGGCGATGAAATACCCCTTTATCCTGTTGTCGTTTGCCGCCACAATATGTCTTTTCTTCTACCCCACCGTAAAATTACAATATTCCCTTGATGTAGTCGTTGTTTTTGTCTCCTTTTACAGCATCACCTTTTTTCTCATCGCCATGGATGAAAAAAAGAAAGACTTTGCGAAAGAGACAATGGCGCTGTCGATAATCTTTCTCTCTCTTGCCTTCAATCTTTACATCATAGGAAAGACAATCCTGATATTTCCCATGGCCTTCACGGTCATGCTTTTCCTTTTTATCGTGGGGCGTAACCGTACGATACTTTTTATTGCGGGTTATACAGCCGTCATTATAATCTTTTTCCTTGTTAAAGGTGTTGCCATTCTGGGGGGCGGGATAAAGCTGAATGACGTGGAACTGTATTTTCTGCTCATCACGTCTTTCCTTTTTCTTGCTGTAAATTTTATCGATTTTGTAAAAAAGAATACCGTGGGTAAACTGCTGACTTTTTTCGGCTTCCTGTACGTTGCTGTTGATACGACAATGGTGCTGGGATTTAAATTATCAATGGGGTTATTGCACCAACCGCTCATCGCCCTTTTTATTATTGCCCCGCTCATCGGTATCATGTTGAAAACTGAGGGAGAGCGTGTATGAAACTCTTAATCTCTGCCGGCGGAACTGGAGGTCATATCTTCCCGGGCATTGCTGTGGCAGAGGCATTTGGGGCAAAAGAGGGTAAAAACAACGTGGTTTTTATCGGCACAACATACGGCCTTGAAGGTAAAATTATCCCCCGATACGGGTTCAGACTTCTGTTTGCGGATGCCCGTCAATTTCTGGGGAGAAACATTTTATATAAATTGGCTACATTGATCCGCCTCATCCGCGGTATATATACATGCATGGGGTTGATCAGGAAGGAAAAGCCCGATGCGATCCTCGGTATGGGAGGCTTTACCTCTGTACCGGTTGTGCTGGCAGGTTTTTTTCTTGGCGTACCGGGCTTTTTACACGAGCAGAATGCAGAGCCCGGCCTTGCCAATAAAATGCTGTCAAAGGTTGCAAAATGTACTTTCACCAGTTTTGAGGAATCAAAACAGTATCTCAAGGGCAATAAAATCTACCACACAGGAAACCCTGTGAGAAAAACGCTGAAGACCAGCCAAAAGCCGAAGGCAGACGATGCATTTGCAGTATTTGTTTTCGGGGGCAGTAGGGGGGCGCGAAGCATTAACGAAGCCATACTCACGCTCCTGCCGTACATGGAAAGTTATAGAAATTCCATCATGTATCACCAGACCGGTTCGGAAGATTATGAGCGGATCTTTGAGGCATATAAAAAGACGGGCATAAAGCATGAGGTTTTTCCTTTTACTGATGATATGGGAAAATACTATGCCCTTTCCGATGTGGTTATCTCGAGAGCAGGGGCATCGACTATTTTCGAGCTTGCCTATTTTAGAAAGGCCGCGATCCTTATTCCATACCCCTTTTCCGCTGGTCAGCACCAGTGGAAAAATGCTTACCACGTGGAAAGTATCGGCGGCGGGTACGTGATAGGTAATGATGAGGCAACCGGCGAAAGACTCCATGAAGTGATACGGCATCTCATGAATGAACGTGTTTTGCTGAGGCAGATGGGTGAAAATATTGGTAAACTTTACGTGGATGATGCAGAGGAACGGATTATTTCAAAGATAGAGGAAGAAGTGGCGGGAAGATGACTAAAATTGTTCACAGTTCACTGTTTACAGTTCACGGCAAAAGGAATTGGAATTCTGGCTTATCTGTGAACCGTGACACCCGCAAGCGGGTACCCGGAACCGTGAACAGGGGTTGAAAAATGGTTTTTCATAAAATAGAGAAAATACATTTTGTTGGTATCGGTGGTATAGGGATGAGCGGTATCGCTGAGGTCCTCCTGAACCTTGGTTTCACTGTTACAGGGTCGGATCTGAGGAAGACAGACACAACGGACAGGCTCGAAAGCCTCGGAGCAAAAATACTTTTCGGACACAAAAAAGAAAATGTTCAGGATGTAGACGTGGTGGTCATATCATCGGCAGTTAAGCAGGATAACCCAGAAATCCAAAGGGCTAAGGAGTTTTTTATCCCTGTTATCCAAAGGGCTGAAATGCTTGCCGAGCTGATGAGGAT